>JAURXW010000475.1 GCA_030654205.1 Bacteriovorax sp. | reverse complement strand
CGCATAAAAAGCAAGCATACCTAAGATCAAAAAAAAACTCCAATCAAGCCATAACGGCCAGCTGTATGGAACAGGAAATGCTTTTAATATTCCAATAACACTAAACATAATAACAGGCACACAAAACTTATGAATTAATATATTTTTAGTATTTTGGTGAGACTCTGCATATTGGTTTAGATAATTGTCTAATCGATTCATATTGGCCTACTCTAAAAGTTTATCAATTTTAACATCTGAAATTTGATCAAAGCGATCCGTAATTTTGCCCGTCGTAATATGAATTTCTTTAACATCTTTGCTCACAGTATCGATATGACTGGCCAGGGCATCCCAACGTTTTTTATAACGACTAAATTCATCTGCCAGCTTATTAAGTTCCTGATGAATAACATTAGTATATTTGCTACGTTCAATATTATTTAAAACCACTTGTACTGTAGTGATCATGGCCATGAAAGTTGTAGGACTGGTAATCCAAACTTTTTTAGAATGGGCATAATCAATGATGTCCCCATGATAAGCATAAAGCTCTGCAAAAATAGCTTCTGCCGGTAAAAACAAAACCGCTTGGTCTGCAGTTATATCCCGAATTATATATTTAGAAGCAATATCATCAATATGTTTTTTTAAATTACTTTTAAAATCTTTCACAAATTCTTTTCTTTCGGATTCATGAAAACTTGTATCAAACATTCTTCTAAAATTTTCTAGCGGAAATTTTGAATCGACAACCAAACTGCCTGTTGGTTCTGGGAGAAAAATAATGGAATCTGCAATTTTTCCATTCGGAAGAGTGTATTGCAGCTGATAAACTTTATCATTTTTTTCACCAAAGACCGCGTTGAGAACTTGTTGTAATTGAACTTCTCCAAAGATCCCGCGACTTTTTTTATCGGTTAAGACATCTTGCAACGACACGACATTGGCCGACAAAGATTCAATTTTCTTTTGAGCCTCATCAATTTTAGCCAAGCGTTCTACGACATTATTGAAGGTCTCATTGGTTTTTTTAAAACCCTGGTCTAGATTATCTTTAACTCTATCTGAAATTTCATTAAGTTTAATTTGTAGATCTTTATTAATTTTTTCATTCATGCTTACCATCTGGGCCGTAATGGCCTGCTGGAAATTTGAAAAATGCAGAACAATATCCTGAGTGCTTTTATTTTGTTCAGCAGTTATTTTTTTAAATTTTTCTTCGATAATTTCAGAAACTTGGAATTTGGTGATTTCTTTTTGACCTTCAAATTTTTGAACCATGATGGTTTCCATTTGAAGAACTTTTTCACTTATCGGTCTTGTTGCATTAAAAATATCAGTAATTAGAAAACTAAAATCTGTTTTATTAATTTTGGTTAAAATATAAGCAACAAGTACTATGTTTACGGCCAGCATGATTAGTATCAACGACGTCATTAAGCTCTCCTCTGGTAAGCAAAGACACTAACACGTCATAAATGCTCCGTGAATAACCTCATTAAATCTTTTTGGCCCTAAATGTCTGCGTCATGAGTTAATCTCTTAAGATATGGCACATATACCCTGTTGGATTTTTAACTAAATAATCCTGGTGGTAATCTTCGGCTGAATAAAATGTTGTGGCCAAAGAGACTTGGGTTACGACAGGATCTTTGAAAACTTTTGATGCATTTATCTTGGCAATTTGGGCCTTGGCGATTTCTTTTTGTTCATTATTATAATAAAAAATGACAGATCTATACTGAGTTCCAATATCGTTGTGCTGACGATTCAATGTAGAAGGATCATGCAAGCGAAAAAAAAGATCTAGGATATGTTCATAAGAAATAATTTGAGGATTAAATTCCACTAAAACAACCTCAGCGTGCCCCGTTGTACCCGTACAAACCATAGGATAGGTCGGGTCAATGACATCTCCGCCTGAATACCCCACATCAGTAGATACAATTCCTTCTACTTTCTTAAGAATATGTTCGACTCCCCAAAAACATCCTGCCCCCAAGAGGGCTTTTTCCGTAATCATTTCTCACTCCTTACTGATAATGAATATTAATTTTGAAATCTTCTGCAATAAATATTGATTCTTTATCCATTTTAGATAATAAAAAGTAAATGACCAAAAACAAGCATTATACATATGATTATTTTCAACCTGAAGAGTATAAATTTTCACTCGATTCGGTTTTTCTTGCTCAAAAAGTTGCAAAATTAATTGAACACGAAAAAGATCTTCACACTTGGAAGCTCTTAGATTTATGTGCGGGCTGCGGTATAATTGGATTGGAGTTGTCACTTCATTTAAAAAATCAATTCAATATTGATTTTTTAGAAATTCAAGATATCTATCAACCCTACTTCGAAAAAAATAAGCAAATGATTTATCCTTTAGCCTCAGATGATCAATATCGATTTTTGAATTTAAATTATCACTCACTTCTTGAAGTTGGGTTTGAAAATTCCTATGATTTAATTATTTCAAATCCTCCTTATTTTTTTAAAGGAGAAGGACTTTTGTCACCAAATGAATTTAAAAACCGCTGTCGTTTTTTCATGGATAGTGATTTTGAAACTTTGATTAAATCTATTGTTTTTAGCTTGAAGCCTAATTCATCAGCTTATTTACTGGTTCGCTCCGGTGTAAATCATGGAAGATCACCACTCAAGATCATTCTTGAAATATTAGACTCCAGTGCTAGTGCCCAAGTCATTGATCATATCCGTGGAACAGATATCGTGCAAATTAGAAAAAAAGCTTATTAGCCTTTCAATTAACGTTTGCTAGTGATCGCAATATTTTAATAAAATGCGCGCCTTGAAATTTACTTTTTGATTTCTCCACATAATCTTCTATTTTCCATTTTGGGTTCGCAAGAATATATTCAGTTAAATCATGAGCAATAATAAAAACTACAGACAGAGGAGAAATTTTCTGATGTCCGATTTTTAGAGGATACCCCGTGCCTTTTGGAAGTTCGTGATGCTGTCTGATAATGGCATCAACATCCTGAGGAATTTCACGCATTCCAGCGATACTATTTGAGGCAATATTTGGGTGTTCCAAAATTAATTTATAATCAGATGGCGAGAGAGATTCTTTTTTTGCCTCTAGGGCCTCTGAAGTATTTATTCGGGCTAAATCTGGTCTTTGAGAAAGGGCCATATCGTGAAGATATGAAGCATAAACAAATTTTTCTAAAGTTTTATCAGTATTCCACTCCATATTTATACAAATAGCAGTTGAAATATTTATGAGTATTCCAATATGAGAAAGAACATAATTGTCAGTTGTACGATCAACTTTTAACTGTGCAAATAATTGCTTTAATTTTGGAGATTTTCTTACTTGATCTAAAATTTTATTCACACGTTGATCAAGTTGAATAATCGGAAATGGTAAATCACATTTAAGAAAAGGAATCTCGTCTACCCCAACCTCATCAGGTTGAATAGGCTCTGCAATATTACTTGCATTTAGAATCTTTTCTACAATGGCCAATACATCATCATGCTCGAAGGGCTTCATTAAAATCCCTGCGAAACGTTTTTGATATCGATCAACAAACTGGGGAGTAATTATTCCACTGATAATAACAAAAGGAGATGCCTTGTTAGGATTTTCAGATGCTTCAATGAGAAACTTCACAACTTCTGCGCCATTTCTATTTTCAAGATTTATATCTAAAAAAATTAAGTCATAAACATTTTTCGAGAGTAGCTCTTCAGCTTCATCTACAGTATTAGCACTATCAATATTTCCGAATAAATCAGTTAAGATTAGGCTCACAACCTCTACCACTTCTTTATTATCATCAATTATCAGTAATTTTTTTGTCATAATTAATTGTAAGATAATTCACATTTTTATCAAGACCTGTCATAGTGAGACTAATGAATGAAAAATATAAAGATTCAATATTTAGTTTATCTAAAGATCAAATGACCGACTTTCTTGTTAGTCAGCATCAATCTAAACACCTAGCCGTTTCAATTTATGAATCTCTTTATAAAAATAACTCTAAACAAAATATCTCAAATAAAACTTGGTCAATACTTAGAAATAATTTTTCTTTTGATTTACCTGAAATAGTTGAAACAAATTTAGCAAATGACGGGACTTATAAATTTCTAGTGGAATTCTCTGACAAAAAAAGAGTGGAAACCGTTCTGATTCCCTTTCATAAACGCTATACTATTTGTCTTTCATCGCAAGTAGG
>JAURXW010000474.1 GCA_030654205.1 Bacteriovorax sp. | reverse complement strand
TATGGAAAATGCTCGTTCTGCTTGCGCTAAAGTTTTGGGTGCAGATTTTGAGCAAGTCATTTTTAACTCTGGCGCTACTGAAGGAATTTCTACAATTTTCCACACCATTCTTTCCGATGAAAAAGTAAAAAAAATTATTATTATTTCGGGCATCGAACATTCTGCAATCGTTAATACTGCTCAATACTATGGCACCCGCGGATTTGAAGTAAAACATTTACCAACACATACCAATGGGATTGTCGATGTAGATACACTTGCTAATTGGATTAGTGTTGATGGTGCGAACATTGCTCTCGTAGCTATCATGGCCGCCAATAATGAAACCGGAGTTATTCAACCTTATTTTGAAATCAATTCACTATGCCTTAAAAATAATATTCCTTATCTTTGCGACACCACTCAATATATTGGTAAAACACCGTTTAATTTTAAAGAATCTAATATTGATTACGCTGTATGCTCGGGACATAAACTTGGGGCCTTAACAGGAACAGGAATTTTGCTTGCAAAAAATCCTGAAAATATTTTGCCTCTTATTATTGGTGGCGGTCAGGAAAAAGGTCGTCGCGGTGGAACACAAAATTATTTGGGAAATGAGACTCTAGCTGTAGCATTAACTACTATAGAGAAAAATTTTAATAATATAAACGCACTTACAGAAAAACGAATTGAATTTGAAAATAAAATTAAAGCGGCTTTTCCAGAAGTTGTTATTATTGGTGAAAACTCTCCTCGTTTGGCGACCACTACTTATATTTCTTATCCTGGAATTCACGGTCAGGCGGTACAAATAGAACTTGAATCTATGGATATTTTTGTCACAACCTCGAGTGCTTGTTCTGATAATATGCCTGTAACTTCAAAAGTATTAAAGGCCATGGGAACAAGAGATGATATTGGACGTGGAGTTGTTCGAATTTCTCTTTGCCTGAACTCGCCATTAAGTTATTACGACACTTTGGGAGAAGCACTATCGAAGGCCTACACAAAACTTTCTAAAGTTAAGAGTTTTTAAATGAAATATTTCGTACTTACATTATCTTTACTTATTATGCTTTTCACTTTTTCTTGTGCACACCAAAGTCAAACAAATGGAATTTCTATCATTGCGACGACTACAGGTTTAATGAAAAAAAGTAATGCTCCATTTCCTATTTACTTAACAAATACCCCAATTAACCGCGCCGATTTAGAAAAAAAACATTCACCTAATATTTACATTGTACATACCGGACATATTCTTGATTCTGCACTTTCAAAAGAAGATAATGAAAAAAATATGGAAAAGTTAATTTCAGAAGGAATTAACTTAATCAATTTAACGCTTGAAGATTTTGTCATTGCTGAAGCTCTAGGGATTAACTTTGAAGTATATAATCAGACATTTTTAAACAGCTCTGTCATTGACTTGAGCACAGATGATCTTGCTACTGCAAAAAACATTAAATCCTACGAAATTCGTGAAGGCTTGGCCTTTATAGGATTAAGTGATAGCAAGCTTGATAAAAAACTGGCCGAAAACATTTCTAAAGAAAAATATATTATTAATGATTATGTTCTTTCTATTTTAAAAGTTAAAAAAAATGTACTTAAAAACTTAGATTCTTCACCAGTTCAGTCTTTTGTAATTATTCATACACTTGGAAATGCAATTGATGAAGTTATGAATAGACTCCCACCAAGCTTTATTAACTCATTGGCAGACTAAGATATGTTCTGCATTTAAAACTGGGCTCAAATCACTCTGGCAAATCCCTTCGTCAAGTCCATCATTAAGCTTTGTGCCGCGTGGACAGGCAGGTTCATTTTTTTCACCACAATGATTTTGCCCACAAAACTTAGAGCCTCCCTCAGGGCAGTTGAAGTCCACGACCTGATACCATCCATACTGACAACTATCACATCGGTTTTCACCTACAGTCTGGCAAGATTTATCGACCTGGTGGCAGCGAATTGCAGAGCCATGCCCCATGCGATCACTTAATTTGCCTAAATATTTACTACGAAGCAAATCAAAGGATTCATCAGTAATTCTTAAAAATGTTAATCCTGGAAAAAGTTTTTGTTCTTTAGCCGCTTGATATTTTTCATGAGTGATACCGTTATTGATATTAGGTAATAAAAATGTCCAATTTATTTTGTTATTTTTGTTTTTAAAATTTAAAATTAATTTAAAATTTTCTAACTTTACTTGTAAATCTGAAATGGCTTTAAGCTCAAGCCATGAATCGGAACTGGATATATCTGGACAAGACGATTCATTTTTCTGCTCAATAATTTTTAATAGGCCTTCAATTTCTTTATATGGAACCCGATAATAAATACATTGAGTTTTAACACTTGTTCCCCCTATCGTTGGAATAACTAAACGAAATATAAGCTGTTCAATTCCTGGAGGTCGTTTAAAAATTTCTCCATTACCTTTTAAATCTGAAATTTTAAAAGTGTATAACCATTCTTGATAAATTTTAATTTCTGCCTCTTCAGGGCTTAGTTCATTTGAAACAAACGCCTTACATGAAGCCAATAAAAAAATCATTAATAGTAAAAAAAAACATTTCACTGTGACTCTCGCATGCAACGAAATCCTACTTTAAATTTATCAATCGCTCCGGCAGGGTTAAGTCCTAAAAAATCAAAATTACGGAGCTCAAAACCTTCTCCATTCCAATTGGCCCGAAAACCCAACTTATGCCAAGATGATTTAAAATTAAAATAATATGAGGATGCCTTCAAATTACTTTCTGGATCAATAGGATTTCTCATAACTTCAAAAATCCCTCCCATTGAATCCAAGACTCCGGCCCACGAAGGACCTGAAGAATTCAGCTGAAATCTTTTTTTTTCCTGGCATTCTTCTGCATAAAATAAAGCACAGTTATCTAACGAGTCTGATTTAAATTCACTTTTCTTTTTTGTCCAATAATATGGCGAGCGATTGTTTTTGTTAGGAGTCGTATCAGTTAAATCTGAGGGTAAAAAGGTCGCAGCATCAAAATAATGGGCCTGTAAAATTTGTTTGCCTTTAAATGAGCAATAATTTTCCATTTGATTATAGTCAAGTCCACTTGCGGGCATAAAAAGACTATCGTCTTCAATTTTTTTTAATCCCTTAGTAAAATTTGGATTTCCAAAATCTATCCAGTCATTTATTTCTGAGTTCATAACAAGATGGCGATCTATGTAAATATTTTGATTAAAATTATCAAAACGATAATCTTCAATATCCTCACTTGGTTTATCAATAACTTCTTCGCCATAAGCATAGATGCGCTTTTGCAAAAAAACTTCTTGGCATTGATCAGCTAAAAATAAATCTAAATGCTTATGACTTAATTTATCTTCTATCGTAAATAGAAATCCCGAATGTTCAAGTCCCACATGGGCTGAATTAGATTTAGTAAGATAGCGATACCATTTCAAATTATTGCCATTATTTGTTTCAGGTTTTACCAATCGATAATTTAATTTTGGATTAAATAAAAAATTACATTCAAGCAGCATGGGGTTACAACGCAGCAGCGACTCATCAAAAGGTGATGTAATTTTGAATTGTCGCAAACATTCTGTTTTTATCGTTCCCCAAACTCGTGAATCTTCTCCTTCGGTCCACATTTTTTGAATCTCTGAAGAGTTTTGCAAAAGTCGACCCAAAGCTTCTTTATCCTGAATAAATTGATCAGACTTTGCGCTTGGAATATCTTTTTTTAAGTAAAAAAACCAACTTCCGGTTAGCAAAACGGCACAAAGTGACAGTGTTAATAGAGGGACAATGTAGCTTTTGAATTCTTTCATATGAGATTACAATTATAACTAAGAATATCCTCAATGGAAATAAGCAAGGAACAAGTATGGACCAACTTAATTGGATTCACAGAGCTTCTGAAAATAATGACACACAAACTGAAGTTCTTTCTTTCAGTGATTATATGGAAATTTTTGAAAAAAATTCTAAACAAGAATGCCGACCAACCTATGAATTTATCTTGGATATGCTCAAGCATTATGGCGTCAATGAGAACGGATCATACAAACTTTATGAAATGAACCATGTGGATTGCCCTCCTGTTTTTGGACAAATTAAAGTTCAGCAGGCCATTTTACAAAATCTCGTAAATTTTAGTGAAGAAGGATTTAATAATAAATTTATTCTTTTAATAGGACCAAATGGCTCTTCTAAATCTTCATTGGTTAAAAAATTAATCAAAGGACTTGAAGATTATTCTGAAACGGATAATGGAAAACTTTTTAGCTTTAGCTGGATTTTTCCGATTGAAAATTACATTAAAGGCACACTTGGATTAAATAGCACAATCCGCGATACACACTTAGTAAGCTATGCGCATTTGGAAGACAAAGAAATTTCGGCTATTATGCCTTCAGAATTAAAAGATCACCCTTTGTTATTGATTCCCAAAGAGTACCGTCAAGAAATGATTGAAAATGCTCTCAAAGGTGATGATCGATTATTGGAATCAGTGAAAAAATCTTACCTCTATAAAGGAGATCTTTCTAAAAGAAATCGTATGATTTACGATGCTCTTTTGAAAAACTACAAGGGAAAGCACCAAGAAGTCTTAAAGCATATTCGAGTTGAGCGCTTTACGATTAGTAAGCGATACTCGACAAGTGCTGTTACGATTGAGCCTCAAATCCATGTGGATGCTCGCATGCAACAAATTACAATGGATAAACGCCTGCAGAGTCTTCCTCCAAGCCTACAATCGCTTAATTTATTTTCTCTGCAAGGTGAAGCTGTAATGGCCAATCGTGGGGTGCTTGAATATTCTGATTTATTAAAGCGTCCACTAGATGCTTACAAATACCTGCTTATGACAATGGAAACAGGTACAATTAATCTTCAAGGAATTTTAACTGAATTAGATATTTTTTTCATTGGTACTTCTAATGAAATTCATCTAGCTGCCTTTAAGCAGCATCCCGACTTTAACTCATTTAAAGGCCGTTTTAATTTTGTGACTGTCCCTTATTTATTAGATGTAATGGATGAAGAAAAAATATATATTGAACAAGTTCATGGTTTAAAAGACCGATCTCATTTTTCTCCTCATGCTTTGAATGCGCTTTGCTTGTTTGCGATCATGTCTCGCCTGAGAGTTTGTCAGACTAAAAATTATAACGATAAAAAACTTGCAAACATCGCAACCAACTTAAACCCAATGGAAAAAGCCCTTTACCTGGCCAACATTGAATTACCTGAAAAACTTGATATTGAATCCCGGCAAATATTAAAGCAAGGTCATGAAGAAATTTTGAGCGAATACATCAACGACAGCCTCTATGAAGGAAAGTTTGGTTTAAGTCCCCGCGACTTGAAGCATATTATTTATAAACTTTCTTCATTGCATGAAAATGTTACTTTTGTTGAGGTCCTTGAACATCTTCAACAATTATTATTGAAAAAAAGTGAGTATGATTTTTTGAATATGGCCCCGCAGGCCGATTATCATAATCCTGGACGATATTTAGAATTAATCAAAGAACATAATCTTAATTTTTTCGATCGTGAACTTCGAACTTCTCTAGGATTAATAGATGAGCGCTCGTATGAAGATTACATAAAGCGCTATATTGAAAATGTTAATGCGCTTATAAAAGGCGAAAAAATTAAAAATATGACAACTGGAAAATTTGTCGATCCCGACGATTATTTTATCAAAGAATTTGAGTTGGCGATTAATTTAAAAGAAGAACCTAAAACTTATCGGTCTTTACTCATTTCTAAATTAGGAGCTTCCTTTTTAGATAACCCAGGACGTCCGATTGTTTACACTGAAGTTTTCCCAGACCTG
>JAURXW010000472.1 GCA_030654205.1 Bacteriovorax sp. | reverse complement strand
CACCATTTTTTTCAATCAAACTATCAAACTGTCATGGCCCATATTTTTTTGAACCTTTAAACATTAAATGTTCTAAAAAATGCGTGGCACCTGTTGTGCCTTTTATTTCATAGCGACCACCTACATCAAACAAAGTGTAATATGAAACTATTGGCAGTTTAGGATTGGGAGCAATCAAAACAATAAGCCCGTTGTCCAGCACAATTTTTTTAACATTGAGGGCGCTACTCGCTACCTTTTTATTTGTCTCTGGTAAATGTGAACAGCCTACAAACATCGCACTTAATAAAATAAATGAGACAGCTCGTTTGCCAAATTTTTTTTGTAACATTTTCTCTTTCCTCTTATAAATGTATCTATGTCAGGCTAGAATTATAACATGGATTCAAATAACTTAAATAGCGTGACCGCCCTAGGAACAGGAACCTCTACAGGGATTCCAATGATTGGCTGTCATTGTCCGGTATGCACTTCACTTGATCATCGCGATCAGAGACTGCGCACAAGTATCTTATTACAAACTGTTAATGGAAAAAAAATTCTAGTTGATACAACTCCTGATCTTAGGACTCAGTTTCTAAACAATAAAATTTCAGATATCGATTTTGTGATCATGACTCACGATCATGCCGATCATCTCCATGGAATTGATGATTTAAGACCTTTGTGTTTTGGCCCACCAGTCAGAGAAATTAATCTTTATTGCAACGAAGTTACCCATAAAGTAGTTGAGAAGAGATTTGACTATATTTTTGGAGCAAAAGATTTAACAAACAAACCCATTTTAGGCGGTGGAATTCCTCGTTTGAAATTAAATACTGTCCCTTTATTAGTTGAGACAACTATTTCCGGTGAGTCTTTTTTCTTTTTTAATTACCCCCATGGCCATGGGGAGACTATGGGCTTTCTCCATCAAGGATTTGCCTATATTGTCGATTGTATGGAAATTCCAGATGAGTTGATGACCATCTTAAAAAAGAAAAAAATTGATCTGCTGATCCTAGATTGCTTACAAAGATCTAAGCATTCTACTCATCTAACAGTTGATCGTGCTTTTAGCTATATTGAGGAAATTAAACCAAACCGCACCGGTCTTATCCATATGGGCCATGATTTGTTTCATCTGGATCTAATGAAGATGGCAAAAGTGCAATTTGGTCCCAGCGTATTTCCGCTATATGACCAACAGAAATTATTTTACTAGATTACCTCTTAATTACTCCTGAGATATCTACCGACTATAAGCACAAAAGTCATTTTTCCCCTTCCATAATTTAAAATTTTGTGGAATTCTCATTGAAACTTTTTGCCCATTTTGCTGAAACTTATTTTAAGGAGATCTGCGATGATTATTGGAATACCTAAAGAGATTAAAAATAACGAAAACCGCGTTGGTATGGTTCCTGGTGGAGTTCGTGCCCTAGTGGCCGATGGCCATACTGTATATATTCAAAAAAATGCAGGTCTAGGAATTGGAATCACAGATGAAGAGTTCATTAAATCAGGAGCAAAAATTCTTGAAACAGCTGCTGAAATTTTTGAAAAATCAACTTTAATCATTAAAGTAAAAGAGCCTCAGCCCGTAGAAATTGCCATGCTTAAGCCTAATCATATTCTTTATACATATCTTCACTTGGCCCCTGATCCAGAGCAAACTAAAGGCCTTATGAAATCTGGTTGTACAGCGATTGCTTACGAAACAATTCAAAATGCTGATGGCTCACTACCTCTACTTGTACCAATGTCTGAAGTTGCTGGACGTATGTCAGTTCAAATTGGAGCGACCTACTTGCAACTTGATAAAGGTGGAAAAGGAATTCTTCTTGGCGGCGTTCCTGGTGTTAAGCGCGCTAAAGTAACAGTTATCGGAGCAGGAATTGCCGGAACAAATGCTATTCAAATGGCAATGGGAATGGGAGCTTCTGTAACAGCAATCGATCTTTCTACAAAACGTCTCGCTGAACTAGATGCTCTTTATGGATCACACATCACTACAATTTATTCTAACCAAGACAATATTGAAAAAGCTGTTCTTGAGTCAGATCTTGTTATAGGTGCTGTATTGGTTCCAGGCGCAAAAGCTCCTAAGCTAGTAACTCGCGATATGATTTCAAAAATGTCTAAAGGCTCAGTGGTTGTTGATATTGCCGTTGATCAAGGTGGATGTATTGAAACTTGTAAGCCAACAACTCACGAAAATCCAACATTCATGGTTGATGGTGTTGTTCATTACTGTGTTGCCAATATGCCAGGTGCAGTTGCAAGAACTTCGACATTTGCACTAACGAACGTAACTTTAAAATATGCTCGCATGATTGCTAATATGGGTGTGGAAGAAGCGGCTCAAAAAGATAAGTCATTCAGACCAGGGATCAATATCTATAAAGGTGCTTTAGTATATGAGCAAGTTGCTCAGGATCTATCGCTTCCGTACACAAAACTTCCGTTCTAGATTTCTCATAAAATTGTCTATATCTTTTTACGGGTCATGCTAATATTTTAGTATGACCGGTAAAAAGCTTGTAGATATGATTCTCTTGGGCGTAATGATGCTCACCACTTTTGCGGTGATTGGATTATTTTACTACACCGAAAAAATCTATAAACGTCCCCCTATCAATGAAAGTAAAGAACGCGAAGCCTTTTTAAAAGAAGGCGATCCTAAAGCTCTACCCGCTTTTTATAAGCTCGACAAAATGACCGTGAGTTTAGTTCCAAAAGATGCAACTGGTTCCCAAAGAATGCGCTATGTGGATCTTGAGATACATCTCGTGATGTTTAAGGCCGATGATGCGGGAATTATAAAAACTTATCTATCAGTGGTTCAAGATAAAATCATAACTGTCGCTTCTAAAATGGGTGCTGAAGAACTTAATTCGCTCACTGGCAAAATTTTATTAGAAGATCGATTAAAAAAAGAAATTAATAAGGCCTTGGGTAAACCAGTGGTGAAGAGTATTTTCTTTTCTCGTTATATTGTTCAGTAA
>JAURXW010000468.1 GCA_030654205.1 Bacteriovorax sp. | reverse complement strand
CAAGATGGGACTCATCAAGTAGGCAACAAATTTTATCCGGCCTTTAGAGTTTCAAAAGAATATAATATTGATGAAACTTTAAAATATTTCGAGACAAATTCAACAGCTATGCAAATGGATAAAATGCTAGTTTGGCGCGATAGTTGTTATAAATTGTATGATGATATTTGGGAGAGTTCGGAAAAAATCAGACTTGAAAAACACAATCAGCAAACTGCATTTTTAAATTTTTTTAGAGAATTCTATCTGAAAAATTCTGATTTTTTTAATAGCTGCCAGAAAATTATACGCACTGCAAGTATCAATGATAATGCCAAGCGAGTGTGGTATTTTGCTTATCTTCAAACTTTTATTAATCTTGAAAAAAATGGTTTCTATTATAATTGCCACGATAAGTCTTGGTTCTATAATCCCAGAGTTGATGACTCGCATTTTTTTAATGACCAAAACAAAGAACTGCAAATGTGTAACCCTCATAATTTTGAAAAAAGTTTTGATTATGCCATCAATGGGCTTAGCTTAATGAAGAATCAGATCAATAAAAGTTTCCGCTTTGTTGAATATGACACTCAACGTGGTGGGAGCCACCAAAAGCTTTATAGTTGGGTAGCAGATTCAGGAAAAAATTCAAGTTGCAAAACTGAAAAGGACCCAATCAAAGAAAATCAGTTTGATCTTTTTCCACAAGATGTAGTCTGGCCAGGTTTTGCCCCAGATGATGACTCAATTATACAGTAAGTTATTGATTTACATTTTCAGGTCTTCTCCCTAAAATATTCCAGAACGAACACATTTAAAATATTTAGATAGGAGACGATATGTCGACTAATAAGAGACTCGTCAGTCCACTTGCCAGTAGAAGTGAAGAAGACTTTGCGCTTGACCGCCTAATTGTAACCACCAAGGCCGATTCTTTTTTAGAATGGGCAAAACGCTGGGGACAAAGTAATTCTTTATGGCCTTTTCCATTCGGTACCGCTTGTTGTGCAATTGAATATATGGCCGTTGTTGGTCCAAAATACGATGCTTCTCGCTTTGGTGCGGAAGTTGTTCGCTTTTCTCCTCGTCAATCTGACTTGATGATCATTGCTGGAACAATTACTGAAAAACAAGCGCCAGTTTTAAAAAGAATTTATGATCAGATGGCCGATCCTAAATGGGTAATTGCCATGGGAGCTTGCGCTTCTTCAGGTGGATTTTATCGCGCTTACCATGTCGTTCAAGGTGTCTCTCGCGATATTCCTGTTGATATTTATATTCCAGGCTGTCCTCCAACTCCAGAAGCAGTTCTTCAAGGAATTATGCAAATTCAAGATAGAATTAAAAAAGGTGTGTCAGCTTATGATGACTCAAGACTTGCGGCAGAAGCCAAGTTAGATAAGGCCCATGCTTTAGCAGCAGCTGCCAATGCAGTATTACCAACCGAAAAAAATAATTAATTTAAAAAAAGTAAATAGGTTTTTATGCAACAAGAACTAAGTCAATTTTCAGAAGATCTTAAAAAGAGTTTTGCTAATAATTCTTATAGCTATAAATTTGAAAATCATGTGATCTTCACCGATACAAAAAATCTTTTAAGTGTCATGGCCAAACTCAAAGATGACTTTGGTTTTAATATGCTTCTTGATGTTTGTGGAGTGGATAATAGCCAAAGACCAGCAGGTGAATGGCCTCATAAAATTCGCTTCGAATCTGTTTATCATATTCTTAATATGGATAAAAATGAACGCATCCGAGTGCGCGTTCCCGTCGATGTTCTCGCTGGAGAAATGGTTCCGTCTGTAATGTCTTTTTGGAAAGGAGCGGACTGGTTTGAACGCGAAGCTTGGGACATGTACGGAATTAGTTATATGGGCAGAAAAAAAGAGCGCTTGCTTACCCATCATGAATTCGTTGGTCATCCATTAAGAAAAGACTACGCCGCTGATCATAATCAACCATTATCAGAGTCACTAGATATTCACTTTGATGCTGATCCTTCTATTACTCCTGAAGAAGCTCGAAAAAGAGAATGGATTAATATTGGTCCATCTCACCCTGCTACTCACGGAACTCTGCGAATTATGGCAGAGATCGAAGGCGAGGTTATTAAAAGATCGAGACTAGAAATTGGTTATCTTCATAGATGTTTTGAAAAAATGTGTGAGAACCATCTTTATAACCAAGTTATTCCTTATACTGATCGTTTGAACTACTGCTCTTCACCAATGAATAATATTGGTTGGTGTAAAGCAATTGAAGATATGATGGGAATTGAAATTCCTGATCGTGCCAAAGCGCTTCGTATGGTTTTAGCTGAACTCTCAAGAGTTATTGATCACCTTGTGTGCATAGGTGCCGGAGCAGTTGACCTTGGGGCCTTGACTTCGTTTTGGTTTTGTTTTGAACAGCGTGAAAGAGTGTACGAACTATTCGAGAAACTTTGTGGAGCAAGACTGACAGTTTCACTAACACGAATCGGTGGTATGGCCCAGGAACTTCCAGTTGGATGGGTAACAGATTGTTTAGAAGTTGTTACGATTATTTCTAAAAATATTGAAGAAGTTGATCGTCTATTAACAAAAAATAAAATCTTTGTTGAAAGAACTAAAGTTTGTCCAATCAGTGCGGAAAATGCAATCCAATGGGGTTACACAGGACCATGTTTAAGAGCGGCCGGTGTTAACTATGATATCCGCAAAGCTAATCCATATTATTTTTATAAAGACGTAGAGTTTGAAGTTCCAGTTGGGCATCTTGGTGATAACTACGACCGATACCTCGTGCGCATGGAAGAAATGAGACAATCTCTTCGCATTGTAAATCAAGTGCTACACAATTTGCCAAGTGGTCCATATCAATCTCTTGATAAACGAGTTTGTATTCCACCTAAAAAAGAAGTTTACACAAATATCGAAGGATTAATGAACCACTTTATGTTGATCATGAAGGGAGTTCGTCCACCAGTTGGCGAGATTTATTCGGCCACTGAAGCAGCTAACGGAGAGTTGGGCTTTTATGTTATTTCAGATGGTGGCTCTAATCCTTATAGAGTTAAAGTTCGTCCACCTTGCTTTGCAATTTACCAATCGTTTAGCGAGATGATTCAAGACAAAATGATTTCAGATGCCATCGCCGAACTTGGTGGAATGAATATTATTGCTGGAGAGTTAGACAGATGAGTACAACAGAAACTTTTGAATTCAATGCTAAAAACATGACAACTTATAAGGAGTACCTCACTCGTTACGACGATGTGGAATCGGCCTTGCTTCCAGTTCTCCATTTGGCCCAAGAACAAAACGGCTGGTTGCCAGAACATGTTGTTAGTTACATCAGTAAATTAATGAATATTCCTGAAATTAAAATCAAAGGAGTTATTTCATTTTACGATATGTTCTATGACGTTCCTGTCGCTAGAAATATTGTCCACGTTTGCACTAATATTACATGTTCAATGTTCGGTGGAAGAGAAATTTATCAGGGACTCCTTACACATTTTGACACTGGATATTTAACTCCAACTCGCGATGGAAGAATTTCATTACAAAAAATGGAATGTCTTGGGGCCTGTGAGCTCGCTCCATGTATGAGAGTCAATAATGATTTCGTTGGAAATCTCGATTTAACAAGTGCAATTCAAAAACTAGAAGAACTTCCTTAGTAGGATAAATTATGAAAGAAACTGCTAATAATAAAGACTATGCCCTTTTAAGTTATCACCATATTCCAGGTGTTCATAATCTAGAGATTTTTGAACGTGCTGGTGGGTACGAAACAATGAAAGCTTGTTTTGAAAAAGACCCCGAGGCCATCAAAGAAGAAGTAAAACTCTCAGGTCTTCGCGGCCGTGGTGGAGCTGGATTTGCCACAGGAGTAAAATGGGGATTTTTTACCAAAGATAGAAAAGCTCAAAAATATTTATTATGTAATGCTGATGAATCGGAGCCGGGAACTTTCAAAGATAGATATTTAGTAGAAAAAAATCCGCATATCTTAATTGAAGGAATGATCATTTCTGCTTGGGCCCTGGCCACTCAAAAAGGATATATTTATATTCGTGGCGAATTTTATCAACAGGCCGTGATTTTAGAGCGTGCGATTAAAGAAGCTTATGCTAAAGGCTATTTGGGAAAAAATATTTTAGGAAAAGGATTTGATTTTGACCTCTACGTTCATCGTGGAGCAGGCGCTTATATTTGCGGAGAAGAAACCGGAATGATTTCTTCACTCGAAGGAAAAAAAGGGCAACCAAAACTAAAACCACCTTTTCCAGCAATTAAAGGTTATCGCGGACTTCCAACAATGGTTAACAATGTTGAGTCACTCGCGGCCATTCCTTGGATTATGAAATTTGGTGCAGCTGCTTATAAACAATGGGGAACAGAAAAGTCTCCAGGAACCAAATTATTTTCTATTTCAGGTGATGTAAATAAGCCAGGAGTTATTGAAGTTCCGCTTTCAACATCACTTAAAGATATTATTGAAATTCACTGCGGTGGAATGAGAAATGGCAATAAATTAAAGGCCGTTATTCCAGGTGGATCATCAGCTCCAGTCTTTAATGCTGAAGATGCTTATACTGTAAAAATGGATTATGAAGATGTAGCTGCAAAGGGCTCAATGCTAGGTTCAGGTGCCATTATTGTTTTAGATGAAACTCGCAATATGGGTGACGTGCTTAAGTGGACACTTGAATTTTATCACCATGAATCTTGTGGGCAATGCACTCCTTGTCGCGAAGGGACTGGTTGGCTGGAAAGTGTGTTTAAACGACGAGACAAAGGCCTTGCTCATAAAGCTGATATTGATCTTCTTGATAGAACGGCAAATTCAATGAGAGGCCAAACAATTTGTGCTCTTGCTGATGCTGCGGCCATGCCGACTCAGGGAATGATAAAAGTTTTTAGACAAGAACTTGAAGCTTATGTTGTTGCACCAATAAAAAAATAAGTTAGAAAATAATTTTAATAATACGAGATGATCATGACTGAAAAAGTTAATTTAAAATGGAACGGACAAGACATTCAAGCTGAAAAAGGATCAAATCTTTTAAAGGCCGCTCTTGATAACGGTATCGAAGTCGCACATTATTGCTACCATGCGGGTCTTTCAATCGCAGGAGTTTGTAGAATGTGTATGGTCGAGCAAGATGGAGTGCCTAGATCATTTCCCTCTTGTAATGCCACTTGTAGCGAAGGAATGGTTGTAAGAAACGACACTCCTAAAATTAAAGCTGCAGTTGAAAGTACTTTACAATTTCATCTTTTGAATCACCCTCTTGATTGTCCAGTTTGTGATCAGGCCGGAGAGTGTGGTCTTCAAGATTATTATATGACTCATGGGAAATACGACTCCCAAATGATCGACAAAAAAGTGCATAAAGAAAAAGTTCAAGACATTGGCAAAAACGTTATGCTTGATGCCGAGAGATGTATTCTTTGTTCACGTTGCACTCGCTTCACAGAAGAAGTTACAAAAACCAATGAACTTGGAATTTTAAATAGAGGTGACCATGCAGAAATCACCGTTAATGAAAATTTAAAAAATGATTACGCACAAAATTTAGTTGATATTTGTCCAGTAGGAGCACTTACTTCAAAAGATTTCCGCTTTAAACAACGAGTTTGGTTTTTAAAAGAAGTGCCGACAACTTGTATTGGTTGTGAAACAGGATGTTCTGTAAAAGTCTCTCAAAATAAAAACGGAAGTTACCGAGTTAAGCCTGTCTATGACCACGATGTAAACGGTCATTGGATGTGCGATGATGGAAGAAATATTTATAAGCATGTTTCTTCACCAACACGTCTTTCAAATGCTTCTGAAAATATTAATAACCTTTTTGTCCCAGTCGATGAATTAGGTGTTCAAGCAAAAGTGAGAGGCCTAAAAGCAAAATATATTCTTTCAACTGGCTTAACAGTTCAGGAGTATGCTGACTTTTTTAGCAATATCAAAGGATCAAAAGCTGAAGTGGCCCTTTACACTCTTCCAAGCCAGGGGCCTGAGTTTGATGGCATCTTAAGAAGAGGGGATAAAAATGCTAACTTAAGAGGGGCAAAAGCCGCTTTTGAACAAGCAGGTTTTGATTCAACTCAAGTTGGTTTAGATAAAGTTCTTAATTCAATTTCAAGTAATGATGTGGTCTACGTAGTGATTCCAGAAATTCTTTACAATGAAGATCACTTTAATACCTTAATCAATAAAATTTTAAAAGCAGCAGTTCGCATCGCTCTAACTCCAGGTGAAACACTTTCTACTCTTCGCGCTTTTAATTATCTTTTGCCAGTTCCAAGTTTCTTGGAAAAAAATGGTGAGATTATTAATTTCCAAGGATCAAAGAGAAAACTCACGGCCGGATTATCATATGGTGAAACTTCTAAAGATGTTTCTTATTACGGAAAATGGGTGAATGTATGATTTTAAAAGATGATTTATACCG
The DNA here is from genome assembly GCA_030654205.1 of Bacteriovorax sp. Lineage (GTDB taxonomy): Bacteria > Bdellovibrionota > Bacteriovoracia > Bacteriovoracales > Bacteriovoracaceae > Bacteriovorax. Next base: position 838 of record JAURXW010000468.1, on the reverse strand, counting down.
AGAACACGGTTTTTTAAAAGGTCTTTATCTTGGATTAAAAATCACGATGATGACGATGCTAAGAAACCTTTTTCAGCATGATCGCATGACCTTAAACTATCCAGAAGAAAAGTATTTCTACTCGGATCGCTTTAAAGGTAAACACGTTTTAACAGTTAAAGAAGATGGAACATTACGATGCACTTCTTGCATGCTTTGTTCAACTTATTGTCCTGCTCAATGTATCCATATTGTAGCGGCGGAAGATTCAGATAAGGAAGTTGAAAAAGCTCCAGTTTCATTTGAAATTGAAATGCTTCGTTGTGTGTTTTGTGGTTTTTGTGAAGAAGCTTGCCCTGTGGATGCAATTCGCTTAACCAACGAATACGAAATGTCGGGCCACGCTGAACAAGAGTGGGTTGCAGACCATTATGAATTAGCTTTTAGAAAATCTCTTAATAATGGAAAAGGGATAGTATCGACTGTTGATGATAAAGATCGAATGAAATTGCGATTATAATAAGAAATATTTAAAGGGGCCTGATATGAGGCCCCTTTTTAATTGGCGATTGAAACTTTTAACATTTTTAAAAAAGTATCTCTTGGAATTTCAACCCCACCAAGACTCTCGACCACCGGGGTGACCATCTGAGTATCAAGCCATCCGATATCTCGTTGTTTAAGTGAATATAGAAGCGATACCAAGGCCACTTTCGAAGCATTTTCTTCTAGATGAAACATAGACTCACCTGAATAAAAGCGATTAATACAAACTCCATAGACTCCACCAACTAACCGATCTTCCAAGTAAGTTTCTATCGAATAGGCATAACCCAATTGATGCATTTTTATATATGCG
>JAURXW010000462.1 GCA_030654205.1 Bacteriovorax sp. | reverse complement strand
TTAGCGTTGTTAATCCCTCGTTAAATTTTACCATGCAGTCTACTTTGGGGATTGATAGTAATATAGAAAGAAACTTAAGCCGAGTTAATCATCTTGGTATTGAAGTTGATTCTGCAGAGTCTGTGGGCATGTGGGAGTCGCTTTTAAAGGAGCGAGGAGTTCTCTCTAGCCCTGAGACTAATACTGAATGTTGCTTTGCTCGTCAGGACAAAATATGGTTTCAAGATCCGGATGGAAATTCATGGGAAATTTTTTATGTCCATGAACAATTACCAGTAGAAGAAAAAAAATCCACTTGTGGATCAACAAATTCTTCAGCCAAAAAATGTTGCTAAATGGAAAATAAAACTAAAATACTATTTTTATGTACCGGGAATTCATGTCGCTCTCAAATGGCGGAGGGCTGGGCCCGGCATTTTCTTGGAAATAAATATGAAATATATTCAGCAGGAATAAAAAAACATGGCATGAACCAGCGGGCCATTAAAGTTATGCAGGAGAGTGGTGTTGATATTTCAAATCAATACTCTAAAACAATTGAGGAATTAGGACCAATTGTCTTTGATACAGTTTATACGGTATGTGGACATGCGAATGAAAATTGCCCAATATTTTTAGGAGCTGCAAAAAAAATTCATGTTGGTTTTGATGATCCTCCGCAATTAAGTATGGGCCTTAGTGATGAAGAGGAAATTTTATCCCACTATCGACGCGTAAGAGATGAAATAAAAAATTGGGTTAAAAATTTTAAATAGGACTATATGAAAAGACTTAATTTTTTAGATCGATACTTAACACTTTGGATCTTTATCGCTATGGGCATAGGTTTGTTTTTGGCGCATTTTGTACCAAGTGTTGGAGTACAAATACAGAGTATGAGTCTAGGTTCAATGTCTATCCCAATAGCCATTGGCTTGATTGTCATGATGTACCCCCCTTTGGCCAAGGTCCGTTATGAAGATTTAGGAAGTGTGTTCAAGAATAAGAAAATTATATTTTTATCTTTGTTTCAAAACTGGATACTTGGTCCTGTGCTGATGTTTTTATTGGCCATTATTTTTTTGCGCAATCATCCTGATTATATGATTGGCCTAATTCTGGTAGGACTTGCTCGATGTATTGCGATGGTATTGATTTGGAACGATTTAGCTGATGGAAATCGTGAATACTGTGCAGGTCTCGTGGCGTTAAACTCTATTTTTCAAGTATTGTTTTTTCCATTTTATGCGATTTTTTTCATTTCTATTATACCAAAGTATTTTGGATTTCAAGGTTATGAAGTCAATATTTCTATAGGGAGTATTGCCCAGTCTGTAAGTATCTATTTGGGAATTCCTTTTGTTGCTGGATTTTTAACTCGCTATTTTGTCGTAAGGAAAAAAGGGGAGAAATGGTATGAGGAAAATATCTCTGCCAAGATTGGCCCCCTTTCCATGATAGCATTGTTATTTACCATTATTATTATGTTTTCTCTGAAAGGAGAAAAGATTTTAGAGCTGCCATTGGATGTTGTTCAAATATCCATACCTCTATTTTTATATTTTATTATAATGTTTATAGCTTCTTATTTTCTAAGTAAGAAAATGGGAGCTAATCATAAACAATCGACGACACTTTCCTTTACTGCCGCATCTAACAATTTTGAGTTGGCAATTGCTGTGGCCATAGCCACATTTGGAATCAATCACGGGGCTGCCTTTGCTGCTGTCATTGGGCCTTTGGTAGAAGTTCCGATGATGTTGCTGCTAGTGAACTTTGCAAATTATTTAAAGAAAAATATTTCTTATACTGCAACTTTAATAAAATGATCTTGGTGGAGAAGGTTAATAAATGAAAACCAATCTTCATTTTTTGAAATAATCTGAAATCCATAAGCTGTTTGATTTATGCTAACAACGATTGCTTCAATTTTAATTTTAATATCACTATTAACTGAAATGACTAATTCGTAAATTTTCCCCGATTCGAAATTGAGGTGAGATTTTAGTTGTAACCCTTTCGTTGAAACATCATTAACTATAAACTCATTCCCAGAATCAATGTCTTGTCCTTTCATTTTAACATTATAGCGATGATGGGCCCGGGCAATAATCCCTTGATCAAAGTTCTTATTAAAAACATGAGCAATTGAAGTATGAGTAAATAAACATTTTAGTTTTGTATAATCCTTCAAGCTGATGTTTTCAAAAAAATTTCCTTTTTCAATAAACAAGCTATTAAAAATTTCTTTGTTAAGAATAGAATCATTAGTAGTTTGGAATTTACGATTTGGAAAATTTAAATTACTAAAACTAGCTTCTGCAAAAAAACTTGAAAGCAAGTGGTTAGAATTTTTCTTTTTAATTGCGTCCTTGAACTGCCCCATGGCCTTTGGCAAGTTCACATACAAAGCGATCGCCGGCACTCCCATATAATCAACAACTCCAGTATTGGGAATGTTTTCAAAAAACAATAATTCTTTATAAAAAACTTCATCTTTTGGATGCACGACAATTAATAAGTTTTCGACATTAAAAAAATCAGTGCAATAGTTAAAAACATATTTCAAAAGAGGAAAAAAAACAACTCCACCGAGATCTCGGCGAAATTCTTTTTTTATCGCAAGGGAGCTAATTTCGGCATATGTTGAGTTAGAATTTTGAAATTTTGAAATATCGAAATAATTCTCCATTGGAATTCCAAGCGCACCTGATTTAATAATACTCAAAGTTCCAACTACATTATCGTCAAATTTTCCAACAACGGTTGTCGTTGTCGGGAGAGCGTAATGTGAAATAATTCTCATTCCAGTTTTCTGCGGAGTTATAAATGTTTGTTCGACGTAAGCATCATGAAGAATGCGATAAGCATTTTCTAAATCGACCTCTGTATTAGCGATCTTGAAAGATATATTGGAAGCTATATCACTTGGGATTTTAATAGATCTTTTAATTAAACGGCCCTTTAAAGAAAGAGGCAATTGGCTAAACAGTGCCTGCTTGAATCTCTTGCTTAGTTGCTTACAAAACTGTGTGGCCTTAGGCCAAACATTACCCATAAGTAATAAGCCAATAAATATTAAATTATCCATTTTGTTATTCCCCGCTATCAATAGGATAAAATGATATTGCCAAATCCCTTGGTGATATCTGGATAATGTTTACCTTAATTTTTGAGGAATTTTTGGAGTGCTATGATTTGAGATGCTTATGATAATTTAAAAGCTTAAAAATGAATTAGTTTTGAGACTACTCTCATTTTGTAACGGCTTAAAAAATGGGCACTAGCTCGTAACTTGTTCTTTTAGTTCATTCCGAATTGCTTAACTTTGCTAAAAAAATAATCATCTAAATCACCAGTAAAGATTTGGTGAAGTTTATTGTGTCCATTTTTAATCCACTCTGCTCTAGCCGCTTCTATACTCATACCTTCATATTTAACTCTATATAAGGCAACGAGAAGCCCTGTGCGGTCTGCCCCATGCTCGCAATGAATAAATACAGGTTGATTAGTCGGATCATGCATAAAATCTAAAATTTGATCAATTAAGCTATCTTCGAGATTAGTAATTGGCTCAAGAGAGTTAAGAGGTGCATGGAAAAACCTCATGCCTAATGAAATTGCATTCGCTTTTTCTTTGGCAATATTTTCTGGTCTCTCTCCAGGCTCTGCCCATGGAATAATTATGCCAATATCACTGTCTAGGTCTCCACCTTGGAGATTGATGATCGTTTTAACTTTAAATGTTGTTAGGTATTGAGCAGCTTCAATTGAAGTCAGTCTTGCTCCTCTATAAATTGCCTCATTAACTTTTGAAAAGTTGGTAATCGGTTTGGTTGAAGCTGCAAATAAATTATTTGAAATAGAAGCGATGATAAGGGTCAATGTCGTTAATAATTTTTTCATATTTTCTCCAAACTATTGAGAAAATATAGCACACCCTAGAGTGTCGTGCAAAACGACCATGAAGATTTTGCACCTATTCTGGAGATTTACTTTGATTATAGTAATGATTTATCGTTTGATTGATTTTAAGCTCTAAGTCATCGATATTCAGAGGGGTATTTTTTTGAATCCAACTCTTTAAATCGCTGGGTATATGAGTAATGAATATTTTTTCTTTTTCGCTCTTATATGGAATTTTAATAGCAATAGCGTGTAGAGCATGACGAGGAATTTCCATTAAGTCATGGTCTTCAGGTGAAGCCACTTGATCTTTAAATCGCTGAAACATTTCATATGATCCCAGATACATTTTATCACCAATGAGTGGAATACCATGAGCGAGTGCATGCACTCTGATTTGGTGCTGCCTACCAGTTTGAGGACAAGCGATTCCCAGCACATGTTCTCCAACTTGTTCGAGAATATAAAAGAATGTTCTGGCATGTTTTCCGTCTAAAGAGTTTTCTGGATAGTGTTGAACATAGACTCGTTTTAAACCTTCGTTTGGAGAGTCCATTCTTTCGTTGGCAATAAATTCTTTTTCACCGTGAAAGTTTTGATTGGCATGGGCAATAAAAAAATAACATTTTTTAATATCATCATTTTCAAAATTGGCCATCATTTCATTGGCCAGTTTGGGGTTTTTACCAAGCATTAAAATGCCTGATGTTTCTCTGTCAATCCTATGAAGGGAATGAATAGTTTGTTCGTACTTCATTTCAAAAAATACAGTGGCACAATTAAAAACGTGTCTTCCGGCCGGATGAGTGGACATAAAGGCCGGTTTTGAAATGACAATCAGTTCTTTGTCTTCAAACACGATTTCGGGACTCATTTCCAAGTTGAGTTTAATACCTCGCCAGTATTCGTCTTCAAATTTAGATTTAAAAAAACGAATTACGACTTCGTCTTGATAATGAAGGATGCTCGAAGGTTTATGAGTTCCAGGTCTTTTAACAATCGTTATTTCTTTTTCCTTTATTTTTTTTTTAATCATCTCGCGAGAAAAAGAATCGAGATAAAGCTGAACAAACTGATCCAGCCTAGCGCCATGATGTTCTTCATCGACTAAGTGTCTGACCTCAAAAACATCATCACGATAAGCTTTACTCAGTATACTCATTGTTTAGTATCTTTCTTTAATTAAAAACTTGAGCAGCGACATGGCCGCTCCTTCACTATAACCATAATTATTTTCTAGATTTTTCAGCACAGCTTTTATTTGTTTGCGGCTTTCATCTGAGAGTGGAGTACCGTGACTTGGATCAATATTTTTTGAATATTCTGCTTCAAAAAACATAAGATTTTTAGAAATGGCCACAATTACTTTTTTCTGTTCAATTCTAAACGATTCTTGGAAACGGTTAACCAGGTCTGGGAA
>JAURXW010000447.1 GCA_030654205.1 Bacteriovorax sp. | reverse complement strand
TTAGTAACGACCCACATTTTCTTTTAGTTGGAATGCATGTGCTTTTTGCTGATGATTCTCTAGATAATCAATTTATAATTGAAAATTTTCTTACTGGCCATGGAGCTATTGTAAGTTTAGCCAGTGATGGAAATGAAGCAGTAACTAAGGCTTTAAATAGTGACTATCATTTGGTTCTCATGGATATTCAAATGCCTAAACTAGATGGGTATCAAGCTGCTAAATTATTATTTAATATTGGTTATACAAAGCCAGTGATCGCGCTTACGGCCGAAGTCATAACAGATAACAGTGCAATCTCTCAGGTTCAAGGTTTTTCGGGGCATCTGAATAAACCTTTTGATTTTGTCGAAATTCTTGATTTAATTTTGAACTATAAATAAGAAAATAACTCAAATAAAATTGATAGAGCTCAAGGGAAAAAAATGTCATAGTGGCCTACTCTTTTGACACCAATCCAGATTAATTGTTCAATTAGTAGTCGGTTGGAGTTTGTGTTGTCTCTTAAATTAAGGAAAATACAAACTTTTTAAATGATAACGTTTTGGCACATAAAGTGCTTTTACTAATCTTGGAAAGCGTTCGCAATGTAACCATGAAGGAGACACTATGAAAAAATTATTTTTAACATCAACACTTTTACTCCTAACAACCACTTCAGTTTATGCAGCTACTACTGGTACATTATTACTACGTGGTGTCGTCGCTCAAAAAGTAAGCCTTGTTGTGACTCCGCAGTCAATCGCTTCCACTCTTGATCTTTCAACTTCACAAACAGACTTAGTCGTTGCTTCTGTCAATGAGCAATCAAACTCAAAAACTGGTTATAAAGTGACTATATCCTCGGCCAACTCAAGCAAGCTTAAAAGAACAGATGGTGCTGATGTTTTAACTTATACTCTAAAATATAATGGTTCAGCAGTTGCTCTTAGCTCTTCAACTGGAACAACAATTACCAATTCTTCACCATCATCAGTAAATGTTAATAAAAGCGTATCAATAAGTTACACAGGCGTAGCAGCCGAAGCCATGGTAGAAGGTACTTATGCTGATACGATTACTTTTTCAATTGCAGCTAATTAACTAAAAAGGCAGCATAAAACGAATAACCGCTAAAGCTTGTCGGGTATAATCCGATAAGCTTTAATGAAGACAAAATTATTTGTTTCGTTTTTTTTATTTTTTTTATTTTCGACTAGTGAACTTAGGTCTGAGTCGCGGTCCTTACTTTTTCTTAGAGGCCATGTTCCTGCCTCTATTAGCACTAATGTAAAAGAATCCAAATTAAATGCAAATCAGTCTCTGTGGCTTTTTTCTAGCCAAATGAACACCCGCTACCCTGCCGAAAGCCAGAAATTTGAAATTGAAGGACTAGATCAATCAGGGCTTGAATCTCATATTAAAAAAGTGGTCGGATCTGATCGCACCATTCAATATGAAGTTCTAATTAATCATTTAAAATCTACGCTACCTATCGATAGACCAATATTTTTGAAAATATCAGCAAATTAGCTTTTCCCAAACCTTATTTATAGATAAGATTATTATGACTTCAACAAGGTAGTTTCAAGGAATGAAGCGACGATTTTTTTTTATCACTATTAGTTCTCTAATATTAATTTTTAGTTTTAATACATATGCATTTAAATTTTCACCAATGTCATCATCGATAGGAACTAAAGCAGATGAGGCGAGCTCTCTATATTATTTAGAAAATGATTCAGAACAACCAATTGCTGTTCAGGTTAGCTTAGCTAGAAGAGAGATGGATTTAAATGGTATTGAAACAAATCCCAAAATTAACAACGAACTTTCGGTGTATCCTTCACAATTAATTATTCCACCAAATGAAAAGCGTTCGGTTAAAGTAGCCTGGGTTGGAAAAGACAAACCAACTAAAGAATTAGCTTATCGATTAATTGCAGAGCAGTTGCCCATAGATCTTGAGAGAAATAAAAATAAAAAAGCTAGTATAAAAGTTTTGCTTAGGTATGTTGCCGCACTTTATGTAAAGGATGATGTTTTTAATTCAGATGTAATTTTGAAAAATATCTCAAAAGATAACAAACAAGTTTCAATTGAATTTGAGAATTGTGGAAAAAAACATCAGGTATTGGCAAACCTCAATTTGAAATTTTCAGATGAGAAAAAGAAAAAAGAAATTATTTTTACTGCAGATGAATTAAGAGGAATGACTGGAGAAAACATCCTGGCCGAATCAAAACGAGTTTTTGTTTTTCCTAAAGTTGGAAAATTTGCTGAAATTAATTCAAACGATAAGGTGAAAATTAGTTTTGACAAAGATTAAATTCACTTATTTTTTAGCTTTTTTGTGTGTTGCTTTGAGTTTAATCAATGCAGCTCAAGCAGAAAGTTCGGAAGAACTTTATAAAAAAGTTTTTGGAAAAAATCAAGAGACAAAAAAAATTTCGATTGATGCAACCTTGGGGGATTTTTACCTCGGAGTTGTTGAAGTTACAATGATTGGAGAGAAAATTCAAACGTTGTCGGGCCCTGATCTTGAAAAGTTATTAAATGAAAAAATTCGTGATGATAAAAAACATCTGTATACTTTTAGAAATGCAGAAATAGCATTAACTCAACTTCCTTTTAAGGTTGCTTATTTTCCTTCAGAGTTAAGAATGGCATTTGAGATTTCTCAAAATGATTTACGGCCACATGATGCAAATATTTATGATGACTTAATCCCTTATTATTCAAGAAAAGCTGCTGAGCCTGCTCCATTTAGCTTCGGAACGAATTATAAAATTGAAGATGTTCAAGTTAAAAAGTTAGACCAATCACACTCATTACAGATTCAAACAGATTCTTTTATGAATATCAAAAATATAGCTGTTGAAAACCAAATGAATTACCTATCAACGAAGCAGAGCAATCCTTGGTACCGCCAAAATTCAAAATTAACTTACGATCGACCAAATCGAATGCAAAGATTAGAAATGGGTGATGTCAATTATCCCATTATTGGTTATCAACAATCTCACTCGCTTGGAGGAGTTTCTTTTTATCGAGATTTTTCACTTAATCCCTATCGTATAGCTGGGCCGACATCCTCTTTTGAATTTGACGTAGAAACTCGCTCGCTAGTTAAAACTTATGTTAATAATACTATTTTAAAAACGGAGTATATGAATCCTGGGCGGTATTCTGTAAAAGACATACCACTTAATAATGGAATCAATAAAATCATCGTCGAATTAATAGATGATTTTGGAAAAAAGAAAATTTTAATTTTTAATGAAGCCGGTTCTCTTGATCTTTTAGCACCCGGTTTAAATCGGTATTCAATGGCAGCGGGGTATACTTCACTAGACACTGTTACTACTAAAAAATACGATGATAAAAATGGGGCTTTCCTAACAGGGTTTTATCAGCATGGTTTCAATAAATATTGGAGCTCAGGTGGTTATACACAAGCCAATAGTAATTTTACTATGCTCGGTGTAAATAATATTTTAGCGACTAGTTATGGTAATTGGGCGTTTGATTTAGTTGGATCTAAAAATAAAAATCATGCAGGTAACGCTTTTCAAGTAACCTATCAATTAAATATATTTGGAGCTTATTGGTATGATAGTCATACATTAACCACCAAAGTCGAATATCGCTCTCCATGGTTTAATGAAGCAGGTGAAAGTTTTGAAAGTAGATTTGATCTCATTACGAGCGTTTCATATAGTGTCCCATTTTTTGAAAGATTAAATTTAGCAGTTGGTGGTAATCATCAAAATCCTCGTCAAGGCGATATTGCCAAGCTGGGACTAGATATTAGTTTGAGTTCAAAGATTTTTGACTCAAGTTCGCTTACTTTTTATTATGCCCGAAACCGTGATGAAAATAAATTATGGTCCACTCAACTTTACTTTTTCTTAAACATGACATTTGGAGACAGTTCAACTTTTGCTTCAGCCTTCTATGAAAAAGAATCTCAAACTAAACGCTTAACTGTAATTCACGATAGCGGAAAGCAACTAAATAACCTAAAAATAGCTACGAGTGCTAATGAAAATGCTAGTTCGCGCGACGGCTCACTTGATTTGCAATACAATACTACTCTCGCAGATCTTGGTGCACGTGAAGAAATTGTTAATACAAAAGGAAGACAAACAGGTACAAGAACTTCTCTTCGTTTTTTAAGTTCATTTGCCCTTGTACACAATGGTCGTGATTTTGGTTTCTCAATTTCAAGACCAATCTCTAGCAGCTATGTAATGTTTAAACCCAATGAGGATTGGCGTGGACAGCATTTTAGTGTTCAGTCATCCAATAATACTCAAGCTGATTCGAGCACAGGATTAATGGGGGAGTCATTAATTTCGGGCCTTACTCCATATCAATATCGACGTTTGCAACTTGATCCAAGTCATTTAGAACCAGGATATATTTTGGGGCAAGAAAGTTTTGTCGTTTACCCGCATTACAGAAGTGGTCATTTATTTGTTGTTGGTAAATCTGGATTAGTTGTATTGAAGGGCATACTTACAGATAAAGATAAAAAGCCACTTCCCTTAAAGGTTGGATACTGGACTTCACAAAATGGCAAAGTAACTCCATTTTTCACGGGACGAGAGGGGGAA
>JAURXW010000430.1 GCA_030654205.1 Bacteriovorax sp. | reverse complement strand
ACTATCTAAAAACATTTTAAAAGGTGGGCCATCTGAAATTCGTGCACAACGTGTCTCTGTCCTAAAATTTGTATTTAAAAAAATGCTGGCACTCCTTCATCCCATTATTCCTTTTATTACAGAAGAGCTATGGTCGCATTTAAAAGACACGAATGAAGAGTTACTTATCGCACAAGACTATCCTGAATATGACTTGTTTTTAGAATTTAAAGAAGACCAAGAACAAATGAATAAATTTGTAGAAGTAATAACTTCAATTCGTAATCTTAGAGCAAGCGTAAATATTAAGCCTAAGGATGAAGTTAGCGTTGAACTCTTCTGCGACAATCAGGAGCTTGTAACCTATTTTCGATCAAATTTAATAAACTTTCAAGAACTCGCACGAGTTAAAAATTTAAAAGTTGGTAGTAAAGATTTAAATCGGCCTAGTAAATCAGTAATGAATATTACTAGTCACACCGAAGTTTTCGTTCCTCTTGAAGGTGTTATTGATTTATCTGAGCAGATAGCTAGACTTGAAAAAGAATTGGCAAAAACTACTGTTGATTACAATAAAAATGAATCAAAAATTAACAATGAAAACTTTATGAAGAATGCACCTGAAAACATTCGAGAAGAAACAAAACAAACAAAAATCGAATTAAGTGAAAAGATTAATAGTCTCACTGAAAATTTAAATCAATTTAAAAGTTAAAAAAGGCTCCCTATGGAGCCTTTTTTACTTGTTATAATTACAATATTTTAAAATTTTATCATTTAAAAAAATACGCATAATAATATATTTTTCAGACTCTCGTAACTCACCTCTGTATTCTACAGATCCTTTATCTTTATAAACCACAGCACCATCTGCAGTTTCATTAATTTCCAAATACATTTTTTTAATAACTGGAAACTCTTTTAAGACTTGTTCATAGCTCATTTTATCAAAAAAATCTTCACGCTTTTTTTCAGCATCAAATGGGGCAATATCGAATCCATCATCATCAAAACTAACCATTAAAACCGACGCAATTTTCTTATTGCTTCCAGCGGCTACATAACATCTACCAGACAAGGCCTTACCAACATGAGGTAGGAAGTCGGGTAAAGCTGCTTGCTCGTAATTATTGGCGATCCCACCAAACATATCATCGGCAAAAACTAAAGAGCTAAATATAACCAGGTTTATAACAAGAATAAATAATTTCATAGATATACCTCCTATGATCTCGGCAGATAAAACCATAAAGACCCAAGGGAGGCAAGTCGCCAGACAAAAAAAGGCTCCTTTCGGAGCCTTTTAATATTTTGTAATTAAGAAATTTTAATTTTCTTTTTGATTTCTTCGAAAGTTTTTTCTTCACGAATTGCATACATCAAATTATTTTTGATTTGAGAATTTGTTGAATAATATTTTTTTACAGTTTCCACATCCATTCCAGCAGTTGCTGCACTTTCTTCGATTTTTTTATTAAAGTCAGCATCTGACGTTTCAATATTAAATTGTTGCGCTAAATGATCCAAAATTAATCCTGAACGCACTTGGAAGTCTGCTTTTGTAGTGATATCTGCTTTCCATCTTTCAAAGTATTCAGCAACCATTGCTTCATTAAAACCTTGAGACTTTAGGTTTTTACCTAAATCTTCTTGAAGATATTTTTCTTGGTTTTGAACAAGAGTTGCTGGAACATCAAACTTGTTATCTTTTACAAGTTTTTCTAAAATATCTTGGTGAAGTTTTTCACTCGCTTGTCTTTCTTTTTGTGTCAAAAGATTTGTAGTATTTTTTTCGGTAAAATTAGCTACAGATTCATAACCAAATTCCTTGGCCATTTCATCATTAAGTTCTGGGAATTTTTTTTCTTTTATTTCTAAAAGTTCGACTTCAAACGTAACTTTTCCATTTTGAAGTTCAGCTGCATGATAATCAGCTGGAAAAGTTAAAAGAATATTTTTCTTCTCACCTTTTTTTAGGCCAATCATACCGTCTTCAAATCCAGGAATAAATTGACCTGATCCAATTTCAAGTAGGTATTCAGACCCTTTCATATTTTCAGGACGTTCACCATTTTCTTTAACTCCTTCGAAGTTAAAAACAGCAAAATGCCCAGTAGCTAGGCCAACTTTAGCGTCGGCAACTTCAGTCATTTCAGATTTCGATCCAAGGTAATTTTTTGTGACTTTATCCAAATCATCTTTTGTAACTACTGCCTTTTCTTTTTTAAACGAGTAAGAAGAATAATCTGCAAGCTTAATTTCTGGAAAAATTTCCACAACAGCTTCAAAGCTTACACTTTTTCCAGTTTCATATTTCACATTTTCAAATGCTGGATATCCAACAGTTTTAAATTTTTCTTTTGTGACTGCTTCAAACAATTGTGATTGTACAAATTGATTAAGAGCATCTGATTCTATTTGGGGTCCATAAACTTGCTCAACCATTGCTAATGGAGCTTTTCCTTTTCTGAATCCTTTAATATTTGTTGTAGTTTGTTTTTTAACTACTGCGGCCTTAATCTCTTTTGAAAGATCAAGAGTGGCAAAGTTAAATTCAATCTTTCTTGTGCATCCATTAACGCTTTTTACTGTGTATGACATACGAAAACCTCTTTGAAAATTAGTTCTCCCAAAGTATTAAACAGGCTCAGAATTGTCAATGAAAGAGACCAATTAAACGTCTTAGTAATGAACTTCTTTAAGATAAAGTCCTTGCGGTGGAGCAGTTGCTCCTAATCGCCTCCCCAATGACTCTCCCTTTACTGGCGCAAGAGCTCTCTCAAGGTCATTTAGGTCAATTTTCCCACGTCCTAAACTCCACAGCGCTCCCATCATAAGTCGCACCATCTGTTTTAAAAAGCCACTTCCGATAACATGGAAAACATAATAATCAGTTAACATATGTCCCCAATGGCCAGAAGATTGATAATGGGTTAGCCCACATGAGAAGATCTGACGCACCGTGCTTGCGACTTCCGTGCCGGTACATTGAAAATTTATAAAGTCATGCTCTCCGCAAAAAAGTTCACACCCTTTTTGCATTCGCAAAATATCTAATTCATATGGAAAAAGTGTCACTAAATCATGAGCAAATGGAGATATGCTCTGTTCTTTAGAAAAAACGTAATTATATTCTTTAGACTTAGCACTAAAAATTGGATGAAATTGCTCATTGCACTTAACGGCAGCACTAACCCGAATATCATGTGGTAACTGAGAATTAAGGGCCCTAATTAAACTGCCTTCTGGAATATCAACAGGTATTTCAACTCTAACCATTTGAGCAAAAGCATGCACCCCGGAATCAGTGCGTCCGGATCCGATAGATTTTATATTTTCAGATTTTGATAAAATTTTAAGTGCGTTATTGAGTTCGCCTTGAATGGTCGAGCCGATAGACTGAACTTGAAAACCTAAATAGCTGGTCCCTTTGTACTGCAGGGTCAGTTTATAAATATTCAAAAGTAAAACCAATCCCCAATGAAGTTCCAGAAATTTTTATTACATCCTGAAAATTTTGATAGTTTTGGTAACGTGCTTCTATGTTCAAATACAAATTTGTAATTTTGCTATCGGTATAAAGGTCATATGCCTTTTCTGTACTTAAAGCGGATAAATTTACCTTGAACTGAAAATTAGCAAATTGCCCATAGCTAACTTGAATTTTATTTCTACCTTTTTCACCGGCGAGAAAATCATTTCTGTTTTGATATAAGACCAAGGCACTTGGTCCAGCTGTTCCAGCAATTTTAAAATAAGTCGATATTGGGATTTCCAACCCAACTCCTAAATCTAAGGGTATTTCCCATAATTTAAAGGTGGTATCACTTTGTTCACCTGTCACAAAAATCCCGCGCCCGCTATTATAACCAACACCAGTGCCCAGTTTCCAAAATGAATTTAATAAATTTGTTCGATAAAAATATTGATCATTGTGAAAATAAAGAGAGCCACCTTTTACATGTTTATAGCCTTCTGAAATTGTCTTATTAATAATGTCGTTAGTTGAATCATAATTAAAATCATTCTTAATAAATGCAATATTAATTGCACCGCTTGAATGCTTTCTGAAATCTTCAACAACTGCTTTTTTATCTATTTCGAGATAATTTTCACTAGTCTCAAAACTTCCGGGAGTCGTATATCCAACGTCTAAAAATTGTCGTTTGGGATCCTTTTTTAACGTGACCTCTTCAGGATGCTCATTAAACATAAAATCAGGAACTGCCTTTTCTTCTAGTTTTTGAGTTGCAATTTCACCATCATTACTTTGAATTACATATGGACTAGGTCCAGAAACTTTCTTAGTTGCATAATAATCTTCAACATCGCCTCCAGAAACGACTTGTTCAAGATCTATGGCCAATGCTTGATTAACTACAAAGCAGTACAATACAAATGATAAAAAACTTTTAACGTTGATCATTCTGTATTTCTCCACCATCTTCATCATCTTCGCTCTTCCATTCAAACATATCTTGAAGAACTCCACGATTTTTAACAAAGTATAATAAAGACGCAAACACGTAGGTATTAATAATTAAGCCAATCATAATTTGTTCTTTAACGAAGGTTAGTATCATCACTAAAAAAATAATAAAAAGGACTCTTTTTTTGTGTGAACGAACCCAGTCCGATTTTTTAAATGAATTAAAAGGAATATTGGAAATCATTAAGAACGCAAAAAAGAGAACGTAAACAACAAAAATAAATGGAGATAATTCCATTGTATCTGGATACTCAAGTGTGAATAGAGTCAAACCTACTAAGGCTAAGGCGCCGCTTGGAATAGGTAAACCTTGAAAAAAATCAGAGCTCACTTTATCGATATTGGCATTAAAACGAGCTAGTCTTAAAGCTCCACATAATAAAAATATAAAAGAAGTTATTAAACCAATTCTTCCCATATCAAAAAAGAATTTGTTATAAACTAAAAATGCTGGTGCAACTCCAAAAGTTACGACATCTGAAATAGAGTCAAACTGCTCACCAAAAGCAGATTGAGTATGGGTCATTCGTGCAACCCTTCCGTCTACAGAATCAAAAATGGCCCCAAGAAGTAAAAGCATTGAAGCAGGATAAAAATCTCCTTTCCAACCCAAGATAATTGAAAAAAACCCACAGGCCATATTAAGTGCAGTGAATGTATTCGGTAGAAAAAATGCTAATCTTCGAGGTGTATTTAACATGGGGATACCTTTTAAATATTGTCAGGAACTACGGCAAAAATAGTTTCACCTGCGTTCACTTCATCATTAGTTTTAACTAGTATCTCATACTTTTTTGGTAAATAAAGCATCACCGTTCCACCAAAAGGAAAGTAGCCAATATTGACTCTCCGTCCTCCACGATCACCAGGCATAACCATTAATTCGGGCCAAAGTCCTAACTTACACTTAAAAAATGTAAGTCCAATGCTTTCTCCACGGTTATCAAGTCCTAATCCCACACCTTTACCTTCTCGACTTCCTAAAACCTCAACGGCTTTTTGATATCTAAAAAATGAGTGCCCTTTGAGCAATAGAAGATTTTTAACTTCACAAGAAAGCGGAAGAAATATTCCCATTTCTTTCCACCAAGGAATCATAATTTGAATTTCTATTAATTGGTCACCATATAAACCATGAGAGACATTATGTTCGATATGGATAATTTTACCATTAACAGGAGAAAAAATAACTCCCCTAGTGCTAACGGGATCATCACGAAAATCATTTCTACTTTTTCGTAAAACGACATAAAGAATTAAATATAATATTATAAAAATAGTTAAAATCTTGTAAAAACCAAACAACCAAAAAATAATAAATAAAATTGCTGCCAGGGTATTAAACTTAGCAGGCACGTAAGATTTCAACATAACTATCGAAATTCCTCATCTAGTGATCTAAAATAATAAGGATTAACTCTCATTTTTATAGTCGAAATTTTTGAAAATATTTCTGATGATTTATCTTTTATTAATTTTGTAGTTGAAATTAAATTCGAAAAAAATGGATCTTTAGTGTCTAAGGTAAATCCAATTTTCTCATTTTCAACTTCATAATCGTCTTTGTTTACCAAGTATTTTTCAGAACTTTCTCCATTCCAACTATAAACAAAGACCTGCCCTTTGAAAGCATTTGTGGCCCAAAATCCTTGCTGTACTCCACTTAATGCTGGAACATTGAAATGATAAAATGAATATACATCCATTTTATTAAGTTCAAAAACTTGAGCTAATCCTTCACTTAACCGCATGCCTGTATAGGACCCTGGACCATTGGAAATAAAACATTTCATTTCAAAAAGTTTTAAATTATATTTTTTCAAAAGATTAAATATTTCAAAATGAATAATTTCAGAAGGCTTTTTTTCATCAAGACTCATATACTCTAGCCATGAGTAATTTGAATCAAGAAGTCCAATTACTAGTCCAGATGTACTATCTAAAAAAATTGAGTGCACTAAAAAAACCTGCTAACATCATTAAAGATCGCCCCCACCATGAGCATTAATAACATAGATAATCCTACTTGCTGAGCGATTTCCATTTTTCTACGCGAAAGCGGGCCACCATTTATTAACTCAAGAGCTATAAAAAGAATATGTCCACCATCGAGGACTGGTATCGGAAATAAATTAATAACACCTAAATTAACAGAGATCAGGGCCATTAATTGAAAGAAATATGAAAGTGAAGTATTGAATGAATCATGGGCCACTTTCCCAATCGCCAATGGACCACCGATAGTTTTTAGTGAAATTTGGTTGGTTAATAGTTTAACAAACCCGTCTACCGTTTTTTTAACTGAATCCCAAGTCCGAATAATTGAGTATTTACCAGAGCCAAATAGTCCTTTTGATTTAGTATGTACGAAATTTATTTTTTGAACTTCGATGTAACTATATACTCCTAACAAACGAAGTGTTTTTCCTTCTTGCTGAGTAACATCTGGGACAATATTAAGTTTTTTAATTTCTCCCTTGCTCCAAATCTCAACATCTACATCTTTTTTTTCTATACTTTGCAATCTTGTTCGTAAATCTTCAAAGCTATAAACTTTTTCACCTTCAAGACTTATAAAAACATCATTTTCACGAACACCAATTTTGTCTGCTGGTGAATTCATATTAACACTGCGAACCATAAGGTCTATTGTTCTAAATCCTTTTGCATCAAAGCCAACAAGCATTGATTTCAAATCCGTAAAATTTAAAGGTACTTCAATTCCAGCGGCCATATCGAATTTCAAATTCTCACTTGAAATATCTTGCCCTGGAAGCAGCGGATACAAATAAGCAAATTTAACATTGTGTCTTTGACTCATCTCTTCGATTGAATCCAAAACATTTACCTTACCTTTTTCAAAACTCATTACATAAGTTTGGGAATGAGAATTAATTAAAAATGGCTTTCTTAAGAATGGTGGATACTTTAAGACATCTTCAAAAAACTTATCACCCTTAAAATCAACAGGAAGTACTACCACTTGATCTTGCCGTCTTACTGAAATATTTTTAATCTCACCTTTGCCTTCAACCATTAAATCAGTTGGATTATAAACTTCGGTGTCGTTAATTTTTAATAAAATATCACCTGTTCGCAATCCGCCCTTATAAATTAAGGATTCGCTTGGAACTAAACCAAGCTTAATTTCTGGAATACGTTCTCCTGAAATTAAAAGGGTAAAAAATATAAAAAAAGCCAAAATAAAATTAGCAAGTGGCCCCCCCATTACTATCCAGAAACGGGCGAACTTCCCTTGGTGAGTAAAACTATAAACTCTTTCTGACTCAGGAATATCATCTTTGTTAAAAGGATCGTCACCAAACATTTTAACGTAACCACCAAGCGGAATGGCCGAGACTGCATATTCTGTATCACCGATTTTTTTCTTAAATAATTTTGGTCCAAATCCAATTGAAAATACTTCAACTCGAACACCAAATAATCTCGCAAATAAAAAATGCCCTAACTCATGGAAAAAAACCAATGGTCCTAGGAATAATATAAAAACAGCAATTTTTTCTAATAACATGGAAGCCTCTCGTGCAATTCGAATTTAGAGCGAAAAATGACGTTCTAGATATTTTACAACAAACACGAAAAAAGGCGATAAAAAGATAAGACTATCAATACGGTCGTATATACCGCCATGACCCGGAATCAGATTTGAACTATCTTTTATTTTATACTCACGTTTTATTTTTGATTGCACTAAATCACCTACTTGCGAAAGGGCTCCGCACGTCGCAAAAATAACCGAGTAA
>JAURXW010000416.1 GCA_030654205.1 Bacteriovorax sp. | reverse complement strand
AGCATAAACCATTCAAAAAGCCGGAGGCAGGCAAAGGTCTCCGGCTTTTTTGTTCTGAGCCAACGCCCGCCCCGCAACCGAAATTTCCTATAGAATTTATTCAATGAGATCCATTTTTTTATCTTTCTTTTTTAATCCTTTAAATTTTAATTCTATTTTAATCTCACTATAAAGAATCAAGTATATTAAAACTCCAACAATAAATCCATCAGGTCCATAAGCTTTAAAAAGTTCCATAATTTCCATTGTGGTATCCTTTTCTGAGGTTTTTTTGATTTACATATTCTCATGACAAAAAAGGATTTGCAATGGTTCGGATGGGTATTTTATATAAATATTTCAAATGGTTTCGTTCTCTTATAAACCCTTCAACTCCACTCTTAAATTCCCCTAAAAATCTTGCGATATGATGATATGAATCTGACTTTAATAAAGTTAAAAAAAATTATTGGCAGATATTATTTAATAAAGAGAAACTTCAAGGGATAGCTTCTTTCCAAAAAGAATTAATCGAAATTAATTTCCGAAAGATGTTTTACAAGCTTTGTCACAGCAGAGCATGAAGCTTGAATTGTATCTGGATCGATTTTATCATAAGTATCCATTCTGCTATGTATTATGTCTGTTCCTTGCCCAGAACCTTTAGGAGATCTTGTAAGCATTCGTATAACGGGTACGTTTTTTTGCATAAAAGGCCAAACGTCACTAAATGAAATCCTTTTTTGTGGACTTATATTGATATTAAATTTATCAAATTTATCTTCAAGTAAATTAGCATTTTTAAATTTGTTATAAAGTTTTTTTGAGCACAAAAATCCGATTTCTTTACCAGCACCAACGGTATCAATCTCTATTACGGTTTTTATCTTTGTAAGTTCATTTTCTGAAAGAGAGTTTACATAATTACATGAGCCAGCTTTATTAATTTCTTCTCCATCAAAAAAAGCGAATTGACATGGCCAATTGAACTTTTGAGCTAAATAAGCGACATGAAGGGCGACGGCAACTCCTGATGCGTTATCCAGTGCCCCGTTAGAATTAAAGGTACTGTCATGATGGGCGCATATGAGGATATAATTATCAATTGGATTATTATTTACAGATAGAATGTTCGTAAGGGTACTTTTCCCATCAATAACTGATGGATTATAGATTTTTAGAAAGACTTCTTCACCAGATATCAAATTTTTAAGTATCCCTCTAAAATCCTGGTAATCAATAATTACATGAGGGATCTTAGATACATCTTCTGGTATAGGTTGGACCCTAATATCTTTTTCTGATGAAAGTATATAGGAAACGGGAATATCATTATCAATAACAGCTATTCTTTCCCATGGAAAAGAATCAAGCATGTTTAAATTATCCTCAATTTCTGCTATACCAGATACGCCATCTTTAGGCGTAGGTGGCGATAAAATTGCAGGAAGAGCTTTTATGCTCTGTTTCATTGGCTTTAAAATTTCTAAGGATGGCTCACCATCCATGTGCCAATTTGTAATTTGCCCTTCATGTTTGGATATTTTAAATCCAAGATCGTTTAAAGTTTGAGTTATTAAGGTTATAGCTTTTATAGAGCCGGGCGACCCTGGAGGACGAGATTGCTCTGAAAGAACCTTAATTATATTCATAATTGAAGCTATGTCTTTTGGCATTATGTTTTCCTTTGTTAGTTTTGGTCTATAGAAAAAGTAAGATAGTCTTTTCCAAATGTTTCAATGTGAAACGAGCCGATCTCCGAAAGACTATTTACATGAGTCCCTCCGCACGGGTTTGCATCCCAATCACTAATAACTACAACTCTTACAGGTCCATTCAAAATTTTGGGACCCCGGTAAATAGATAAATTGTCATCAATAGCGTCTTGTAATGTATCATATTCTTGAATGGAAACCATTCTATTTTCTGCTGCTAATTTGTTCGCTATATTTAAAATCTTTTCGGCCTCCTGTAATGTTTGAGTCCATTCTCCCTGAAATTTTAATTCACAAATGGACCCATCACTTGATATTTCTATTCCATTCGGAGAATAATCAGATATGGATCTTTTTATTGATCCCATAATCAAGTGCGCAGCGGTATGGTACCTCATAAAATTATATCTACGTTCCCAATTGATTTTGGCGATAATTTCGGAGCCTTCGATTATGTCATCATTTTGAGCGAGACAGGCAAAAATATTATTATTTTGTTTCAAAATTCTCACTACATCAATAGATTTGCCATTAGTTAATTTAACTATTCCGAAATCAGGCGGTTGGCCACCGCCACCTGGATAGAATATGTTTTCATATAAAGAGATGGCTGGTTTTTTCTTTATTTTTTCAATTTTTTTGATTTCAGTCTTTATTTCTTTCAAATATGAATCTTGAAGGTAAATGTTTTTCATGGTTAATTCCTTTCTAAGTCGAATATTTATCCTCTGTTTTTTTGGATCATCGCGAATGCTCTTGTTGGAGAGTTATCGACAGTTCGTGGGTGGGCTAATTTAAGTGGTGCAGCTACAAAGAATGCAGGGCCTGGCAATAATCTGTCCAGTCCTTTTAGATTTTCTACTAAGCAAATAGATTGTTCCAAAAATATACTGTGAATTAGTCGTTGAGCATACGGCCTGGAATTTTGTTCAAGCATTTCAATTAGTTCTGGCATGTTTGACAAATCGTCTTCATGGGAAATGTTGAATAATGGGCATTCTAATTGAAGGCTATCTGATCCAACAAGGAGTACCTCTTGCTCAACAAGATAATCAGCAAGTTCCGATGAAAGAAAGGGATTAAAAAAGTAGGCGAATTTGCTTCCCGAATGGGTTCCATATTCCCAATATTTGTCTAAACCAGTGCAGAAAAGAACTGCTTTGTTCTTTAAAGGTTTACTGTTTTTTCTTAGAAAAGTTTCTTTTGAGATTTCCATAGA
>JAURXW010000264.1 GCA_030654205.1 Bacteriovorax sp. | reverse complement strand
TGTCTTAAACCCTTTGTTTGAGCTTCTAAGTTTGTAGCGATGGCCAGACCAGCAGCATCGTCTGAAGCTTTTGTGATTCTTTTACCTGAAGAGAGTTTTTCCAACTGAGCATTCCCAGCATTTGAAACTTCCTTTAAGTTTTTCTGTACCGACTGCGAAGCAATGTTTGTAGCAATTCTTAAACCCATAGATACTCCTTGATCGAAAACGCCCCCGCGCTTTCTTGATTAAATCCGACGAAAACTGTCAGACAAATAATGGATCGGAGTAGTCAGGTAAAAACTTAAGTCTTTTGGTCGGATAATTAATTAAATATTTAATAATTTATTTAATTAAAGCTAGTTAGAAGTATATTTAATTAGAATTTTAAACAAAAAAAAGCCCGGGTTACCCCAGGCCTTTGTAGTTCATAGAATTTTTTTTTACAAATTATCCAATCAGTTTAAGAGCTGATGATCCAGAGTTATTCGCCTGAGCTAAAACCGAAGTTGCGGCAGCAGAAAGAATATTTCCCTTAGTCATTTCAGCAGACTCAAGTGCAATATCGGTATCTCTAATTCGAGAGTTTGCAGCTGACAAGTTCTCTGTTCTTACATCTAAGTTCGAGATTGTCGATTGCAGTCTGTTTTGTAGAGCTCCGAGCGAAGCACGGTTTGCGTTTACACCGTTAATTGCACTATCAATTTTTTCAAGATTGTTCTGAGCATCACCTTTAGTTAATACACCAAGACCTTCTACACCTAAGTCTTTAACTCTAGCGCTTGATTCTTGTGGCATATAAGAAAGTCTATCGTTCTTCTCATCGTTCATAATCCCTATTTGAAAATCTAGCTTATCACCTTCACCACTTAACAGATTTTTTCCGTTAAACTGAGTTGAAGTTGCAATTCTTTCCATTTCGCTAGTTAACTGTTGAAACTCTAAATTAGAAAATTTTCTTTCTTGATCACCAATTGTGTCTGAAGCTGATTGAACTGAAAGCTCTCTTAATCTAATTAAGATATTTGAAATTTCTTTTAATCCAGCATCAGCAGTCTGAATCATTGAAATACCATCCCCAGCGTTTCTACTTGCCTGTTGAGTACCACGAATATTAGCTTTCAACTTTTCAGAGATTGCTAAACCTGCGGCATCATCCCCGGCCTTATTAATTCTTGAACCAGAAGATAATTTTGCAAGTGTATTCGACTTGTTGTCTTCAACTTTTGCTAGTGAATTTTGTGCTCTTAATGACTGAACGTTTGTGTTAATTCTTAATCCCATACTAATCTCCTAGAATCATGCCTTCCTCCTTAAAATTAAGATTTAAACAGCCTTGTTTGAATCTTTGTTAATTTCGCAACAGTCCCATCCGTTGCTGATTAATTTATCGGATTAGAAAAAACATACTTAAGCAGTTTCTTTCGAATACTAGAAGTTTTCATTGGAGAAGTTTAGTCGGGAATAGGATAATTAATGATTATTATATGAAAAATAAAATTAAAAGTTGAGATTATTTCTTACCTTGAACAGCTTGAATTAAGTTACTAGTAGAGTAACCTTTTTTAAAAAGAAGACTTTTAACACTCCCACCAAGAGATATGACAAACTCTGATCCGATAATTTGCTCGATCTTCCAATCACCACCTTTAACTAAAACATCTGGCTTGATGAGTTTTATAATTTCCAAAGGTGTCTGCTCTGTAAAAATTTGAACACAATCTACAGCTCTTAAATTTAAAAGCATTGCTTTGCGGTCTTGCTCATTGTTGATTGGCCGGTCTGGGCCTTTTAAGAATTTAATACTTTCATCGGAATTTAATCCAATGATCAGAAAATCGCCCTGGGCCTTAGCTTCATTTAAATATTCTACGTGACCAAGGTGAAGAATATCAAAACAACCATTGGTAAATACTATTTTTTTGCCTTCGTGTTTTTTTAAAAACTCTTCGGTGCTAAAATCCAAACGCTCCATTTATTTCACCAATTTTGTGTCTGAAAGTCGGCCCTGAAAATCTAGAAGCATGGGAAGAAAAAGGGCAACACTTGAGAGCAATGAAACAAGTGCGCGGGTAAATGTATTTTTTACAGTCACGTTTTTATTGTCAGTTTTTAACAAGCGGATTCCCATAATTGTTTTGCCCGGACTTGCACTTAAATCAAGAATCGTAAAATAAAGTAAGTAATAAATTGAAAAAATTGCGGCCGTAAAAATCATTAAGTCTTGATTTGAGATAATTTTTATCAGCATTTGAAATTTAATTCCCGAAGCAAAAACCAACAAAGCTCCAGTGACAGCTACAAAACTTGCAACAACCAATAGATCGATTGCCCATGCAAAAAATTGAGGCAATGCTGAAACAGTTTTATAGGAAATATTCTTTTCTAATTTTTCTTCCTTAAATTCTAAATTAGTTTCAATAATATTTTGGGTATTTGTTAAATTGCCCGGATTTCCCTTGGCTCCATAAAAAGCTTCAAGACCTGTAGGCATATGCTGAGCAGAGACTTTTGCCGCCTGTCCACCTGACATAGAACTTAATATAGTTGTGGCCTTTGGAAGTGAGCGATTGCTTCCACCGAAAGACTTTATTTCTTTTGGAATAGGTTTAAATGATTTTTCTTTTTGGTCTTGGTGAAACCCCAATCCCTTGGTCATTGGTTTAAAACTATCTTCACTAATATTGAATTCATCAAGATTAACTTGAAGCAAAGTAGTTTGTTTTGAAGATGAAAATGAATGAGTATCTTGATTCATAATCTTCCTTGGGAAGTGGAATTGTTGATCGATTCCAGACTAGATTCTCACATGCACAACAAAGCATCAATCATATTTTGGTTCAAGTCGCGCACAGCGACAATCAGTAACCTATGGAAGATGCGACGGCCGTAGGTGCCCT
>JAURXW010000392.1 GCA_030654205.1 Bacteriovorax sp. | reverse complement strand
AGATAGGAAGATATCTGACTTTTACGCTTGAAAAGGACTCGTGGATTATGGATTTTGTTTGCTACTATTTAAAAGGACAAATTTTTCCTGCATAATTAAACCATGGAAGTTGAGCGAAATGATCTGCATCAAATCCGCTTGCCATAAAAATATTTTTATAACCCTCTTCGTGTAGAATATTTGCAAAAATTTCACCTTTTAAATCATAGATTCCAAGATTGCTGTCAATATAGATCAAACTTTTGTCTTTGCTAATACAATCCTTGTTTTTGATAAAGTCTCCGGTATTACTTATTGATAAAAGCTTTATATTATTTTTCTTAGCAAGAATCTCCCAGGTTACTCTCAGTAATTTATCATCTTCAATGTAAACATATTCAAAATAATCATTATCCATATTTTGTTGAAACTCAATTGGTACAAGTCGTGCAATTTCTTTAGGAATTATTTTTAGATTTAACCTATGTGCGCGTTCTCTGATTAGATTTTCTTCATATCTACTTGTCACTAAGATCGAATTATTTGCGATTTTATTTATTTCAATAATGTCAAGGCCTGTAAATTCTTGTCCGGCCAATTCATAATCTATAAGGCAAATAAAATTTAAATCAGATTGAGATTTAATAAATAAAATAAAATCAGCTCCTTCAGTAAAAGAGTGAATTGTGATATCTGAATCAGATTGCAATTTTTTAAATTTTTCAATCCAAATGTGATGGATACTTAAGTCGTCATCAAGAATTATAATTTTACTATTTGTATGAAGTGATATTTTTTCAACAAACCAAGAAGGTTTAATTTCTTTTGGCAACGTTAACTTTAATGTTGTTCCTTTTCCTACAGTTGAAGTTACATTTATACTACCACCAAAGGTCTCAAGCGTGACTTTTGCATGATAAATTCCCAAGCCTGAGCCTGCGGAGGAGTTATTTTTTCCAAAAGTAACTCCTTTAGTTCCTAACTTTTCTAAAATATCTAATGGTATGCCTTTGCCAGTATCAGCTATCGAAATTGAAATATTACTCTCGAATTCTTGTATTGAGATAGTAATCTCTCCAATGTTATTTACGAGGCTTTCTACCGAATTATTTATTAAATTAGAAAGAATGCGTTTAAATTCAGAAGAGTTTATTTTAGCAAAAAGACCATAATATTGAGTTAGGGCAAAAACAATATTAATATTAGGTTTATTTCGGTACTGCATTCTTTTTTCTGAAATGAGAGAGCTTATTATTGGAGTAATGAATTCATTTTTGATTAAGGCGACACTAGATATGTTTTGATTAGACGTTAGTAAATTATTCGCTATATCGTTAATTCTTTGAGCTGAATGGCGTATAATCATCCGGTAATTATCTGGAATGTTTTCTAGTTGTTCGATCATCATATTTAATGATGCTAATGGGGAGCGAATGTCATGAGAAACTTGGGTAGCAATTAAGGTTATTTTCTCGCTCAGTTCTAAGTCTAGAGCCATTTTATTAAGTTTAATTGCTGATTTTAATTTTTCTTCCATTATTGTTTGTCGCCGAATGATAAAAGAAAAAATTAAGATAATAAATAAAAAGTAAATAGTAATTCCACTTAGAACATATAGGGAAAGCATTGATCCTGTTAAGATAAAAACGCTTATATTGTCGGTAGAGAAAGTGTATATATTTTTATAGAAATTTATTTTTTCACGATGTATCGTGCTGCTGGTTTCTTTTATTTTAATTGTCGGCCATTCGACATCACCAGTTTTAGATTTAAAATCAATTAACTCACGGCCATTGTTGTCAGTGACTTTTACGGCTTTTAAAATTACAGACTTCGTAATAGATCTTTGGAGTTTTGTAATAGAAGAAAGGATATTACCTTGTTGTATATTAGTTTTCTCACTGTCATACCAAGAATAGATAATCTCATCGGATGTTGCATTAATATAAATATTGATACCAACTAAAATAGGAATAAATGCGACTAAAGACATTAGTGTTAGTGTTAAAAAGAGTTTAGTTCGGTTGCTAGATGCAGAGTCTTTCAACTATGCCTCCCATGAAAATAGGCTGATTTAAAAAAAGACATCGATGAACTGTAACAAAATCACTATTGTTGTGAATTAAATTTTTATCTGCAACAAGGGAAGGCAGAACTATTTTATTTTTTCCATTTATATTTAGGCGCGATAGTACGGTGTTTCGTAGTCGCCCAGAACCGAATCCCCATAGTCTTTGCTCATAAAATGTTAAGGTGTTGCAATTGCTATTATTCATTCTTTTTATAACAAGTAAATGTCTTAATAATTCACCAAATGCGCGTGAGATTGTCTGGTCTTCATCATCTTGGCTGCCTGCTGCACCACCTGTAATGAAGCCACCTCTTTTATTCTCAGCTAGTATAATTTTCAAGTAAACTTCTGAGTTTTGTGGTTCAACAGTGAGTAGGTATAGATTGGTAATATGAAATTCTTTTTTAATATTATCTTTTTCTGGAAAATTAGGCTCTTTAATTGTGTAATATGTTTCTGGTTTATCCCACCAAGTACTCCAAAGATATCGTTCAACAGCTTCATTGAAAGCGTTGTTTCTTGCATGAAATTGGCTAAGTGGGAGTTGTGTAGGGTAGGCTGCGAATCCATCTGACCTATCGGTTAATTTTGCGATAGGATCGTTACTAGTTTTAAATACATGGCGTTCACAGAATTCAGTTAAAGATTTCATCAGTGCTATCTCTGGATTCTTGTCTATGCCCATTGAGACCGATTCTGATATAAAGTTTTTTCTTTCGTCGTCAAAGGAACTTACTATTGTCCAATCATTCCATTTTGCAAATTGTATATTTGTGGGAGCAATGAAGCGTTTTTTTAATTCTCTCGAAAAATCGGTGATTTTCACTTCAGCCTCTATTTTATTGGTATTAACTGCCAAGGTGCAGGAGAAGTTACTGCTTGAGGTAGGTTCAGTGAAGAAATAGAACTGCTCGTAATAAAAATCCTTCGAAAATGTGCTATCGGGGCTAGAAGGGAATTATTATTAATTAACTTGTTAAGATCTTCCATTTTACTTCTTACTAATTGCGGGTCAGTTTCATTCTCAATTGCTGTAATTTGTTTTGTAAGATCTATGTCTTTCCAATTAAAACTTAAAGCTATGTGAAGATTAGGTGTAAAAAGCATGGATAGGTCTCCCACTGGATCCTGGGCCCAAAAACCAGAATTAAAAGTATCAACTTGTAACTTGTCGTTCAAGAACGCATTATCAAGTGCCTCATTGGAGGTATCTTTCAAGTAGACAATTTCCATAGATAATAATCTTGCAACATTCTCTATAGATTCCCGAATAATATTTGAATCACCAGCTTTTTTTATGAGAGCAAGTTTCTTGCCTTTGAATTCGTTAATAATACTTCTATCTGGTACTGATTCTGTGAATTTTTCAGATGGAATATAGCCTGGCAACAATTGTGAAAATAAGCTTCTTTCAACAATTAAATTTGGAAATTTAGCTTTAATATCCTCTCTTACTTTTTCAGCAAAATATTGTCTCCCACCTCTTGTATTAAAAGGAGAGCTTGTTGGATTAAAAACTAGACTGTTAAATCTGGCAGCAGGGGTCCAGTGGATTTGAGATGGCTTTATTTTGGTTGAGCATTTACTGTTTATTAGGCCAAGCTCTGTCCCTGTAATAATCGTATTTGCTTCAATTTTTTCATTACAAGCTGTTTCTAAACTTTTAAAAATAAAATTAATAGTTTGATACGGAATAGATTCCGGTATGTTTTGTAAATATTGTCTCTTTGTAAAAACAATTTTCTTATCATTCATTTTTTTTATCGTGAAATAGCCACTTGACGGCGCTATCGGACATTGCATTTTACCTGTTTTTAAATCGATACATTTTTCAGGTATTATTGAAAAAAGTTCTAGGCAAAATCGAAATAATGGATTTAGGCTTGATTTTGTTAATTGAATCTCAATATTTTGTCCTACGACTTTAATTCCTCTAGGTAAATTTATTAATCCTTCTTTTTTTAAAATCCATTCATCTAATCCAAGGATATCTTTTATAATTGGAAAGGTTGGACGAAAATATGCCATCCGTGCAATCGTTATTGCAATATCTCTAGGTACTAATGGAGTATCATCAGAAAATTTTATGTTTGATTTCACTTTAAAAGTGATAGTTTTTGTTTTTGTAGTGTATTCAAAATCGTCCAAAACATTGCTAATTAATATATTGTCCTTGCTAATTTCTATGGGGGTAGCATAAAGCATTCTCATGCTGCTTAAGTTTAAACTTTTGTCACCATCCAAAGGATCAAATGAGTCAGGCATTCCGTTGTTCGTGACAATATAATTTAGTTCCACAAAGTTTTCTCTTGAAATGTTTTTTAAATAAGTCAAATTACAGATTAATATAATTGATAATAAAATACCAAAAAATATTTTTTTCATTAATTTCTACCACCATCCTGAGTGCCATGAATAACATTTTCAGTAAAAACTTTTTTAACTTTAAAGTCAGCACCTAGCCCTATTTGAAGTTCAGCGATTAAGTTTTCAACTAATTCATTTGTACATTCTAAATTGACAATAACTTGATTTAGATTATTGTTTTTTATTTTAATGCTTAATAGTTGATTCAATATTGTAAAGTTTTCAATAATTGAAGCAGCCGCAAGTGATTCTTCATCGGAACTGATGTTAATAATTAATTGGGAATCATTCCGTTGATTTGTCGATCCATACGAAAGAAATGGGAATAAAATGCTCATTGCTATAAATTGTTTTATTTTCATAAATTCTCCTACAGTTTTAGTATTATTAACATGGAATAGGATTAATTTTACTTAATATTAGTTTTTTAAACTTTGTGCGATTGAAATTTCTAAAACATGCCAGAAGGTAGATCTTTCTTACATGGTTTAGAAAATTTATAATAAATTTCTTGATTCTTTTTTATGAGAATATGCAAATTATGTCATTCACCCTTTCGAATAAACCCTCACCCGATTAACCCCCCCATCTGGAAAGGCCACAACCTTAACTTGCTCAACAACTCCATCAAACTCAACTGCAAACTCTCTCAAATTCCCCGCAAACGCCTTAACATTCGCTCTGGCAACCAAAGTAACCCAATCCTTCCCAACTAATCCCAAAACGGCTGTTTCAAGCGGATTGTTGTTAACGAAAAAACTAAAGTCCATCATAATCCGATGAATTCGAGCGGGTTTGCCAAGCTTAATCACAACTTCTTCCGAATGATTTTTCTCTCGACTTCTGGCCGACTCAAATCCATCAAACATATGCATTGGAGCAAATGGTGAGATTGTCTGGATTGCGGGGCCGTAATGCTCGTTAGAGGCATAAAGAACGCTTCCACCATAAGCAGCTGAGGCCACATCAACTTCATCGCCAGTTTTTATGGCCTGCCAGTTTTTTTTGATCTCAAGTTCATCGGGAAAATAGGGAGCGGCCAGTGGCTTGAGTGTTTTTGCTATTTCGTCTGTATAGACTACGCTCTGAGCTTTTCCTGTCGGTTGAAATTTACTTTTTTCGTTGGCCGGTAAATTACTCGAGTAAAGTCCAAGACGAGTTAGCCCACCATCTGGATAAATTGAAACTTTGATTTTCTCAAATACCAAACTTGAATTGATGGCTTTCATATTTTTAAGGGCGTGGCCTTGAAGATCTGTCTTGGGAATGATGTCCTTCCATTCCTTATTTTTAGAGTCAAATCCTTCAATCTGAATAAAAGGCACTTGATTGCCCAAGTGAAACTTGGTTGAAACGCTAACAAATTCGATCGTAGATTTATTTTTTAATTCAAAAATTAAAACATCACTCTCTCGCTGATTATGTCGAACTGTTTCCCAGCTATCCATAATTTTACCTTGAACCCCAAAGAGCTCAGGATTAAAAGTTGGAAGATGATCGCTCAATAGATTTTCCGCGCGAGCAAATTTTTGATTTGTGACTTCTAAAATTTTTCCACCAACTGCTACATTAAAAGAGGCCAAAGGATCAAGGGGACCTTTTTCAATAATGGCCTCTGCTATCGAGGGCAGAAAAGCTTTGAACACTAAATTTTTATAACCAATATTAACTATTTCTTCTTGAGGAATATTTTCAATTTCAAAAGTAGTTTTGAATTTTGTGAAATCAATTCCTTCGATATTTAAATATTTTAATATGGCCTGAGCAATTTCAGAATTAAACAGGACACCTTTCATTTCACCACTACAAAGTAGGGTTAAACCTTGTCCAATATTTGGACCTTCATAGCAATGAATATAAAGAGCGCGGAATCCATCGTTAGCGCCCTGATGAATGGCCAGTTTGTTAGGCCCAGCTTCAGCGGTGAAAATGCCAAGGCCCATTTTTACGCCCATAAAATTCATACAACCTTTATCAGTACCATAAAGCATAATTCTGGCGCTATCGTGACTAATAGGTCCTGAACCTTTTACCGAATGAAAAGCTGAAGTAAGGTGATGAAGAAATAGATTCATATCGTGAGCAGTCCCCATGGAACCAGCAGCAAAAGATGGAAACATTTTTCTAGAGCCCTCGACTTCTTTTCCAGAATCTAAATACCCATGAGCGTATTCAATGTTGGCTTTAGTTGTTTGATCAAAACTAAAGTCATGCATTCCAAGTTGATTTAAGAATGGGCGAGTGAGAGATTTAATTGATTTATTTTCAAGCGTTTCTAATAAATGCTCAAGAACTAAAAAACCTCCACCAGAATACTGAAAATTTTCACCTGGTTTATTGATCACTTCAATAGGGGCATATCCATACTCAATATTTCCATCTAAGAAATCTGAAATACCAGGCATAGACTTATTGGCCGGAACACCATTTACATAATGCATATTCAAAGCACTATGACTCATTAAATCTGCCAACGTTACTTCATTGGCCCAAGAAGTATGATCTGGATTTGAGCTTTTGATTCGAAATTTTGAATTTGTTTTTTCAAACAGTGAGTTGACAGTCGTATTAAGAGCAATTTTATTCTTAGCAAAATATTCGAGAGCAAATGCGCTCGCTATTGTTTTACTTAACGAGGCCATTTCAAACCAAGTTTTAGGATTGACCGATTTTTGGGCTTTGACACTTTCTCCAAAACAAATTGTTTGTAAAATGTTTTCACCAGTACTTATTGATGCCATCGCTCCTGTGATATTATGCTTTTTGAAAATATTTGAAAGTATAATGTTAAGTGAATTAAGTGGCGCCTCTGTCATTCTTTTATTCGTTATTTTCCAAAGCTCTTCTTTGGCATGAAGAATCTCTTGATCATGAGAATTGTTAATTCGATTTTTCAAAATAACTAAAATTTCACTTCCCGATTTATCTTTTGCTGAAACTAAAAATTTCATGCCAAACTTTTCACGATACTGATGGCCAAGTTTTCCCAATTCAGCAATGATTGCTTGATTTTCATTTAAGACAAGCTTTTGTTCATTTGAGGCCATGGCATCAAGAGTTTTTTTACTTTCACCAATATCACCATGAAAGCTCGCGGCTTCGAGAATATCTTTTTTATTAAAGGCTAAAATACATTTTTCAGCAGCACTATAATCAATCACAATATTTGGTGCCATTAGTTTAGCGAACTCTATACTTCCACACATTCCAAAATAATAATTAAAACGAGTGATGTATTGATCTATACGATATTTATCAGGGTCTATTATAAAGGCCTCTGTCCAAGGATCATTTGATTCTCTAATGCTTGGAATTGTAAACGGCAAAAGAAGTTCTGGAGCAAATTCTACCGGAGTATTATCTGTCATAAGGCGTATCATTATATTCAAGGCCACTGGGTACCACTTCTCAGTGCGTTCATCCCATTTGACTTGGACAATTTTTTTATCATTAGATAAATCTTTTCTGATAAAATGCATTTCTTCATGAGCAATTTTTAAAAAATCTGTGAGCGCAAATCGATTGTGGTAAATTTCATGCCAAACTTCCCATCTTGATCTCTCTGCTGTCGCTAGATCATCCATCACTCTTACAGGAGTCCCATCAATCTGGGCCGGCAAGGCAACACATCCATTTCCAGAAAGCCAGTCTGTTAAGTATTGAAGTGATTGAAAAACATTATATCGAATTTCATCTGGGTGATTATTGGCAATAAAATTAGATTCATTAATATCAGCTACAATTAGTGATCTGGGATAAAGTGGGTTTGTGATATCAAGACCTGTAATATCAGCTCCCGCAATAAAACTCAAAATTTCGTGATGATATTTGTCATCTAATAATTCTTTCACAAGCGTTTCTAAATTATTTTTTTCGCCAATAGAATATTGTTTCCATCCTTCAACGAGCGCCAAACCTATTCGTACAAAATCAGGATGGGCCACCCAAAAGCCGGATAAATCTCTTTTCAATTGAGTAATAACGTCTTTGATAAAACCTTTCATGGTTACTTGGAATGAAGGACTTTCTAAATCGGTACTTATAGGAAGAATTCCATACATTCCTCCCACTTTTATTCCACCGCGCGAGCCCACGACATCAGCTAGTAAATGGTGAGAGGCCTTGATATATTTAATAACAATATTAGGATCGGCCTTAACTGGAATGCGGTAATTTGCATCCTCTTTAAAAAGCCTGGCCGTACTGGCCAAATAGTCATGCCACCCTAAAGATGCTCCAACGAAATAAGGATAGAGTTCATCCATTATTTCATTGACTCTAAATACAGCTCTTGGATTTTCAAGAACTATCATTAAACGAATTGTTCCGATTACATATTCAGGATGAATTTTTTGAATTAATTTTTCAGCTTCTTCCATCATGATTCTTATGTATCTTGCTTCTTCTTCATTTTCTAATTTTGGAACATAAAAAGCGAGTGCTTTTGGATTGTGCCAATTTTTAAATAAGTGGAGGGCAAAATCATAAAGATGAAGTGGAATAGGATTTTTTCTATAAAAAAGAAAAAATGATGGAAGGGCCAATCCCGGAAATCTTTTAATCGGTAATGAAAGATGATCTGCTTCTAAGTTATAATCTTTACCATTTTTTTCATCATGAAAAGAAATAGTTCCATCAAAACATTCTGTCAGATTTATTCCCGCAGAAATTAAATCAGCACGCAAAGGAGTTTTTGAGTCTTCATCGTCTGCACCCCATTTAGGTGAGCTGGTATGAGTTTTTAATAATTCAGCGATAACTTTGGGCTCATTTTTAAGCTTTCGGTGATAAGCGTTCATGGCATTAATAGAAAGCTTGGTATCATCTGGTGGACCAAACAAAGTAACATGATTGCCTTGTAAATATTCAGGTAT
Source organism: Bacteriovorax sp. (assembly GCA_030654205.1). Lineage (GTDB taxonomy): Bacteria > Bdellovibrionota > Bacteriovoracia > Bacteriovoracales > Bacteriovoracaceae > Bacteriovorax. Next base: position 4,570 of record JAURXW010000392.1, on the reverse strand, counting down.
TTTTGCAATTGGCTTTCCAGAACCTTTTTTGCAAAAGAATTCATTTTTGGGACCAATCACTATTCTTCCGGTTGAATCAATGTTTCCGAGAATTGTTTTATAGTCACTATTAACAAAATTTCGTTTTAATGAATTATTGAATTCATAACTAGCTTTAGTTTGTTGATCAATAAACTTTCGATCAGTTTGTCTTTTCGATAAAACAGTATTGAGTTCACCTTTTAAAATATCGTAAAGCTCACACAAAAAAAGTAATGACTCTTTAGTTTCAAGTCCTCCGCCAGTGCCCACTTCAACCAGTTGTGGTACTCCTTCAACAGGAGAGCTGATTGACATAAGGTGATCAAGGAGAGCAGGTGTCACATAATCGTTATAGTAGGGGATTTCTCTCATAAAATTTAGCTTCCTCGATAAGTCGTATAGCCGTATGGATTAAGTAAAAGAGGGACATGATAATTTCTATCAGTATTATTAATTTGAAAAACTACCGGAGTATCCAAGAAGAAATAATCACCATCTTTTTTTAAATAAGCTTCAATCTCAAAATTTAAACGATAGATCCCTTTTTCTTTTGGACAGTCAAATTTGAATCTACCATCAGTGTTGGTGATTCCAGTACCTAATTTTATCCATGTATCATTTTTTGAATCTTTTTTCTCTAACGTGATAACAACATCACTGGCCGGCATTCCTTTAGACGTATCAAGTATATGTGTGCTGATCATTTTATTTCCCACCTGATTTAAATGAAAAATTTAAATTTAATTTATCATTGTTTTTAATCGTCAATTCTTTTGTTTGAGTTCCAAAGACTTCATGCCAAATTTCTAAAGTGTAACTTCCCGGCGGCAGATTTGTAATATTAAATTCACCTTTGTCATTAGTAACACTAAAAAATGGATGATCCACTACCGCAATATAAGCTCCCATCCAAGGATGCACACTACATTTTGATTGCAGAAAAATTTCTGGTTTATCAAAAACCATTGTAACCCTTTGGTCTTTTTTGGGCATTGGAATATTAAAACTTTTATTATTTTGAGTGACTGATCTAATATTGTGAAAAAGATTATCACTGTTAATAAAATCTACTTTTTGACCTACACGAGTAGCGATCACTCTTGGGGAATACAAGCATCCTCGCTGGTCGAGCTCAATCGTTTTAGTTGGGATGTCAGTAAATGTTTTTCCTTCAAGACCCTTGGTAATTCTTACTAAGACGTTTTGAATTTTACCATTTTTAACAAGAATTTCGTTGGAGTAAGCATCTCCTTTTGCATTTTCGCTACAGCCAATTGGAAGATTTAATTTTTTTCCTTTCGGCGGAGATCCTTCAAAAGAAATTATTCCTGAGATATTTGTTTCTATTGATGCATCTATTTTTTCTGTTGAGACAACTGGGACTAACTCTACAGGACTTTCAATATGCTTATGAATTTGAGTTGTAGTTTTTTGTGGTGCCGAGTTATTAGTGCGGCTAAAACTAATTACACTAATCAAAATTGCTAAACCCAAAATTAAAAATTTCATTGAACGAGCTGGGTTATCAATTCTTTTAACAAAATATTCTCTAATGGCAGCACCGGCCGCACAGAGAACCAACAAGATTAGCCAATTGTATTCATGTCCATAAGTTGCAGGGAAATGATTACTAAGCATGATGAAAATAACAGGAAGAGTGAAATAGGTATTATGAGTTGAACGGTTTTTGGCATTTTGTCCCCATTCCTGATTAACAGCTTCATTTTTTCTTGCGGCTTCAACCATTTTTAATTGGCGTGGAATAATTCTCATAAATACATTGGCAGTCATCCATGTTCCAAGCATCCCACCAATATGCATATAAGCTGCTCGTCCACTCAAGGTATGGCAAAGCACATAAGTAATGCCGATCAACCATAAGAGCGTAAACAAGTGACCGATAAGCGGATTATTTTTTGTAAGTGTTCTCTCCCATAAAAAATCGTAAAAAAACCATGAACCAATTAACGAAAATATTCCAAGACTAACACCTTGCCAGTAACTAATATTTGAAACAGCAGAGTCTAGAAGAAATGTGCCGTCACCTGTATAAAAAATAAGTGTCATTAAAAATGCACCACTCATCCATGTCCAATAAGCTTCCCATTTAAACCAGTGGAGGTGATCTGGAACTTTAGTCGGGCCCATAAGGTGTTTTTCAACATGATAAAATCCACCACCATGAAGCATCCATAATTCACCAACATGTCCAATGTTTTGAGAATTTGGATTTTTTTTGAGAGTGCGATCTAGCCACATAAAAAAAATAGAAGTTCCAATCCAAGTAACGGCAACAGTTATATGCAGCCATCTTGCGAGTAAGAGTATCCAGTCAAAGATTTCCTGATCCAAAGCAAAGTCCTTTTTTAAAACAAAAAATTGTAGGGGTCATTAGAGCATATTGTCTATTTTTAAGGAAGGTATTTGATAAGATCTGCTGCACCACCAACAAGTTTTCCCTTATGAAAAACTTGGGGAAATGTCGGCCAACCTGTCCACAATTTTATCGCCAGCCGGGCTTGCCATTGTGAAAAATAGCTACCGTACTCGGCATATTGATAGCTAATTGCTTTAGCTTCTAGGTGCTTGCGAGCTTTTTTGACAACTGGGTTTTGTTTCATTCCTATAATGACCCATTCGTATTGGTTTATCATCTGAGCTAATTCCAGAATAAGATCTTTGTGATTATTCTCAATAGCGAGTTGTGCACCTGCTAAGACTTGTGTTTCATTTAATATATTTCTCATTTTTTCTTCCTATAAAATAGTAAATGCATAATAGATCATTTTCATAAACTAAGTATTTTTTGTCTATATATATCGTAAAAATGTATTGTTTCTTTTTTAGCATCTCTGTCATTGTCTGTTGTCACAATTTCAAGTACCGCAGGAGTATTAAATGAAGTGCAATATTAGAATGGGAGTCATCATTTTTATTAGTTATTTAAGCTTTTCTTCATATGCCTCTCTTCTTGATTTAAAAAAATTTTCTACTAAAAACTTTCTTCTCCGTACAGTTGAGACTGGCTGTATGCCTAAAGGAATGAAGGTTGATCCTGTTGGAAATTTTTTATATCTGGCCGAGATGTGTGGAAAAATTGATCCACAAACAAAAAAGCGAGTACCAAGTGCTTCTATATTTGATATTGCAAGCCAGAAACTTGCAAAAACAATAATTACCCCCGTCGGGGATTCCAAAGATGGCATACTAGCAAACACAGAAGTTGCTTTTTCCCTCGATGAGCAATGGGCCTTTATTAGCAGGGCCGAGGGCAATAATCAGTCAGAAATTTATAAAAACACTGGTTTGCTTACCGTTGTTAATACCGATACTCAAAAAATTGCAAAATATATTCCATTAAATGGTGATGGATCCAAAATAATTGCAACTAGGCCCTATGTAAAAAATGATTTCAAACATGAGCAAATTATTTATGTGGCCAATTATTTTTCAGACAATATTAGTATTGTTGATGTGACCAATCTTCGTGAAGATGGCAATCTTTTTGGAGGAACTCATTTTAAAGGATTGATTGAACTTCATACCAATTTTAAAAATCCTAAATCGAAGGGCTATTTTATAGCGCCACGAGGAATTGCTTTTTCAATTGATGGAAAATATGCTTTTGTACTTGCCACCGAAACAGGTAGCTTGATAATTGTCGATGCAATCAAGCATCAACAAATTGCAGAGCTAGCACCTATTAGTTTTAGAACGGCGGGTAGAGATTTAAATCTTCGCCATATTGTTATTAGCGATGATGGGCAAACCGCCTATATTTCTCATATGAGAGGAAACTCAATTTCTCGAATCAATCTGCAAAAATTAATTCAAAAAATTAGCAAATTACCTCAAACTGGAAAATTAATTACTTTAGCAACAAGTGTTTGGGATGAAATATTTATTCCCTTTCAAACGAATGATGGTCCTCAAAAGATATTGGTCTTAGAGGATTATCCAAATGATCATCCCAATTTTCCTGGAAAGAAATGGATTTATTCTCATCCAAACACGATTGTCCTTGAGCCTATTAAAAATCGTTATCTTTTTGTCTCACAAAGAACTACAACAACCATTGATGATAGCAGAGTAGATCCTAAAATTATGGGGAAAATTGATATCATCGATACTTCAAACGATAAGGTCATTTTTAGTTTGGTAGGAGGGGCCCAACCGACGGCTTTAGAAGTTTCTCGAGATGGGAATTTGCTAATGTCGGCCGGATTAATCAATGATAAATTATATTTTTATGATTTAAAGAAGATCATTGATCTGTATGAAAAATGATCTTCATTATTGTTCAATTTAATAATTAAAGCTTTAAAGCACCTAGGGCCTCTTCGTAATTTGGCTCATTGGTAAGCTCATAAACTTGTTCATTATATGTAATTTCATTTTTTTCATTTAGGATAAATATGACTCTTGAGCAAAGACCTTTTAGCGGTCCATCGACAAGTTCAATCGGGTATGATTTTAAAAAATTCGATCTAAATAATGAGCCCATTTCAAGATTGGTGTTTCCGTCTGCTCCGCAATATCGCTTTTGAGC
>JAURXW010000385.1 GCA_030654205.1 Bacteriovorax sp. | reverse complement strand
GCTCAAAGTTTTCTATAAATAATCTTTGATTCATCAACATAAAGTTACTTGCTCCAAGATCTGACTTTTTATTGAGGTATTTAAGCAAATCAGCTGGCTCATCGTAGTGATAATTTATTTTCCGAGCAGTATTTCCACTCAAAACAACAACGTCCTTTGTAGTAAACGAAAGATAATCTTTGATTGGTGTAAAATCTAAGACTGATGACTGACTTAATCTTTTGAGGTTTTGCCCAACTGATGCAAACCATTCTCCATTATTTTGATGAAATACATCTAAATAACGATAATCATCTCTAATTATTGAGTAAGTACTTGAGACTAGTTTTGGATCTTTAAACATTTCCAATATAAGATTTAGGCCAGAAGTCGTGGTTCCTAGTTTGGGACCAATTTGAGGGCTTTCTAGATTATCAAAAAGCGTTGTCTGTAAAACGAGAAACAAGTCATTCAGTGCCAGATAGGCCGTATTTTTTTGTGGATCGTTTTCGGAATTGAGCTTATTAGTTAGATAATACAAAGCTGTATTAATGGGTTTAATGGCATCAATCAATTTTGTATCCGTCGGATAAAAGTTTTTTAATACGGGCCAGTAATCGACGATTTTTTCAACTGCCAAAAATATTTGAAATAAATTATTATTGGCATATTTGTTGGCCAATATTCCATTATCATTCTTATTGAAAACGATTTCAGGTGAGCCAAGATATGAGCCGAAAACAATCGCTCTTACAATGGTATCTTCAACTAATCTCGTTTCGTTATACGATAGAGAAGAAAGCCAATCGACTGTATGACTAAAAAGATTTTGTTTCTCATTCGTTGATGGCAAAGTATAGAGCTTTCTTAATAAATGTTTTGCTGAATTGGAAGCAATGGGAAGATCAAATCCGTTTAAAAATGATCGATCAACTCTTTTAAATTCGCTGCTATTAACAAATTCATCAAAGGATTTTCTAGTTCTTCCGACCCTGTCACGAATTACTCTTGCTGAATTACTCAAAGCTGTCATGACTGTCATATCACTTAGAATTTTTCCGTTATGCTTTACAAGTAATTCATCTGAAAGTGGTAATAACTGGGTTTTTTGTGCCGCAAATGCGGAAGATGCGACCAAAGAAGTTTCGAATGTTTTTAAAAAATCGCCATATTGTAAACGATTATCAAGACCTCTTCCATTGTTGGCATCCGACAAGGCATCAAACACCTCTAAAGAATTAAAGGCCATTCTAAGATCATTATCTGACATTTTACGAGAACATCTTACGACTGGAATTCTTACACATTTTGATAATATTTTTTTACGAGAGACAACGTCGTCGTTATAATCACTTCCGTGGACTATTTCATTTAAAAAAGCTACTCCAAGATAATTATTACCAAAGCGAACCTCGCGTATCACAGATTCAATTCTCTCTAGAGTTGTTACATTTTCGACTGAAGATTTTCCAGCATCATTTACAAAATTAACATTTATATTGTTAATTTTATAAGTTCTATCGCTGCTGTCATACATGAAACGAAATAGTTCACTTAAGCTGATTCTATATTTTCGAGTGACTTTACCACGCAATGGAATATCTAGGCCTTCGTCATTTTTAAATCCTTTTAACAAATGAGCTATTGGATAGCCTTGTTCTTCTTCCCACGTATTCTGCATTAAGAACAATATTTCATTACCAAAACTTTTAACGACTTCTTTAGATGGACATGGATTGGGTGCAATTGTCTGATTTATAACTTTTTCACAATCAAAACTTGGATCATAGCTCCCTAAATTTCTATTTTGTGATTTTATAAAATCACCTTTTTTAATCCAATCACCATAATTACCAAAAAGTTTTCCTAAATTATTGAACACCGTTGCAGAGTAACTAAAATTTTCATTGCGAGTGAATGCTTTTATTAAAGCATTTCGATGCAGAATATTTCTCTCAGGATTAACATTCATTAAAGTGTTGGCCCATTTTAGATTTTGATCTATTAAAGGTGCCGCTGCTTTTTGATTTAGGTAAAAGTTAGTCGAAGTTAGTAAGTAATTTATACCATTTCGTGTGGGTAAAACTGAATCAATTGGCCCTAATAAATTGTCCATAATCTTAGCTAGACCAAAGGAATTATTAATCATATATGGACTAAATATTCCATTTTGATCAAGAAGTGAGTCTTTAGCGTCAGTAGACTTTTTATACTGCAAATAATTCTCTTCAATTGTATTCAACCAACTATACAACTTAAGTGCAATATTGGTTTGGGTTACCTGCGAACAAGCTGATGGTAAATTGCGTATTAGTTGATATAGACCATTTTGGATTTCGGTGAATTTTTGCATACATTCAATAACTGCCTTGGAATCATAATCTGCATCAATTCCAACACTGTAATGTATTTTAAACTTATATTTTTCACTTCTAGATTGAATTACATAATTATCTGACTTGATATAATTAAGTTCTTCCTTTGCTAGTTGGTTTATATTATTTCCGTTTGATATTATTTGCAGGACTTTTAATATTTGATCCCGTGAGAAAAACTTCTTAAAATCAAGTAACGTTTCTTTTCCGGCAAGATTAGAAAACATATCTTGAAGTGTTAAATATGACATCTCTTTAGTTTCCTCAGACCCCATCCATTTATCTTTAAATATTGGCTGTACTTCTCTAAAGTCATCTAAAAACTTAGTGTAAAAATCAAAAAGCAATACATAATCTGTGCCTTTTTCAAAATGCCGGTCGACAAAATTAAACACAAAGTTTTTTTCTTCTGGTGTAAAAAATGACCAAAAGTCAGCGACACCTTTAAAGCGTAAATCATTTTCCGATTTACCTACGGCCTGCAAGATCTCTCCTAAGTTAATATAACTCTCAGGTGGAAGACTTTTTAAAATATCGAAAACAACAGGATAGAAATTCCGAGTACTGGATACTATATTAGCACTAAGTGAATTTGCCGAAGAAAAAATTCCACCTGTTACCATATCTGCTAAATAAATATTTTCAGCTAAGTTTTTGTTCAAATCACCTTTAATCGTTGTGATATTGACCAAGAACTTTGTTAATTCATATCTGTTTCTTTCACTCATAAATTGCGTAAAGTGAACAATTGCCTGCGGAAGATTTAATTTATATTTATTTGTTTCTATCTCTTTACATATTTCAGATGAA
>JAURXW010000381.1 GCA_030654205.1 Bacteriovorax sp. | reverse complement strand
GAAAACTTTTGTAAATCTCCAGATGGATCGGGATGTCTTCAAATTCCTTATCAAGCCGCTTCACAGTTTAATATTTTATCTCCTCTTGCTTATGAGCCGTCGTTGGAAGTTGAAGCTGATAATTATATACTTGCTCCTTCTGCAGGATATTCAAGATTAAATACATCTCCGACAATTGATCCAATTGATGGAAGCACACCTTGGAGTCAAATTTTAAATAATGATGTTCCCTACTCTCCTTTGCCTTATTACTTTTCTCCTATTTCATACGACGTAGATCCAAGAAATAACTTGGCCTATAATTTCTTTACCAGTAAATCAACAGATTATGGTGTTGAATTTTATCTTCCAGCTTATATTGGCTGGGATACAACTTCGGCCAATACAACTTTTGTTAAAAAAGTCTATATTAAATATTTTTACAATACTCCTCAGCAGCCAGTAGTTTTTGATATAACTGGTAATCTAGGTAATGCTACAGAGTGTGCTAATGTTATAAACTCAGCTCATGCCGGTTATCCCATCAGCTCAATTTCAACTGATAATACTTGGTGCATAGTCAGCAATGCCAAAACGCAAAACCGTCCAGTAGTAATTGTTAAAGGTGACACCTCCGTTGGTAATGCCTGGAAATACGCCGGAGTTATTATCGATTTTAAACCTCTAGAAAATAAAAGAGGCACTAAAGTCGCTGAGCCGGGAAGCGCACTCTATTACTTAAGTAAACTTGCTCGTTTCGAATTATTAGGAATACCTCAAATAACTTATGAGCCTCTTTATTGTAATAACAATCAAGATAATTTAGTTCCTGGTCTTTTTATTCCTGCTCTAAAAACTAGAAGTGATTTTAATACTGCCGGTATTGGTGGATCTTATTCAGGAGATCCTATAGCTCGCTATAATGACAACAATTCACCAAACACCAGCGATCCAACTAACTACGGAAATTACGAGAAAAAGTTTACCTTCCAAAACAAAGTTGATCATGCCGCGGTATTTTCTTCAAAAGATTTTACCTGCTGTACACCACTTGGAAAAGCGGCTACGGCCGAATCTAAATGTTGTTCGGGGAAGGCCGTTTTAAGTTCAGATGGAAAATCTTCTATATGTAAATTGCCAAAAGGTACTGACATACATGTTTATTTTAATAAATTCGTCTCAAGCGAAGGTGTTGGCGATGATCAACCAGGTGGTGGTCTTACAATTAAAGGAACTGATACCGAAATGGATTTTAATGCTTTTTCAGGAGAGCCTAAATTCAGAGACAGTACTTACGATAAATTAGCGGCCTTGGGTGGCGCCTATTGTGATGGAGGCAATGTGATTGTCGGTGGGGCGTTTGGCGCCTTTCCTCCAGAGCCATTTTCAGGAACTTACTCCGTTTTGACTGGAAATACTGGAAACGTAGAGGATTCATTTCCTGTTAGTATCGTTGACTCAATCCTTGATTTTCAAAAATCTGACTCCAATGTTGGAAAAATTCCTTATGACAGTGGATTTAAATGGAATCATCACTACTACTGCAAGTAAAAGTTTTTCGAAGTGATTCCTTTATGTTAAATTACCAAAATATTATGAAAATAAAAATTGTATTAAGCATTCTCTTTTTAGTATTTAGCCGCACGAGCTTTGCCAAAAATACTATGTATTGTTCACATCCTGAAATATGTAAAATGCTCGATCAGATCATTAAAGAAAATAGTAGTGATAAAAACTTAGCTGGTCTTAGTACAGAGAGCTTAATTTCAGTTACGGGAGATCCCCACGAATACGAACCAAGTGTTAACGAAATTAAAAAATTAATGAATGCTCCCATCCTAATAACGGGGCCCAACGAACTTAATCCGTGGATTAAAAAAATAAATTTTCAACGACGAAAAATAGCTTCCTTGAAAACTGCATCTCTTTTATTTGATCAACAAGACTATCTTTCTTATGCCGGAGCAAGTGGAGAGGCTTTGTCCCATTTCTGGTTGTATCCTAAAGTTTATTGCTCACTTAAGAATAAGCTTATTGTTGAGTTAAAAAACTTAGGAATTAATAATATAAAGAATCAAGCTTGTATTTATAAAAAAGTTGAAGATGATTTGCGATTGGTCCTTGCAGGTATCAAAAAACCAATTATTCTAACTCACGATGCGCTCTTGCCACTTCTTTTAAATTTGTCTCCAGATCAAACTCTGAGCATTGTGGCGATTAAAGGGTCAGGTCATCATGAAGAGACTAGTCCTATATCAATTAAAAAAATGTATAATGCACTTAGTGCTCCGCAAGTTATTTGGATACAAGAAACAGGGATTAATATTCCTCAAAATATAATAAATAAAATTCGCCCTAATGATCAAGTTATCAAAATTGATACGGCCAATAGCGTAGACCAAGGATTGTTTTCAATTATAGTGGAACTCACTAAAAAACTTGCAAGTATTTCCGAGAAAAAGTTATGACCGAACCTGTTGCTGTTTTAAGAGCAGATAAAATAAGTTTTAGCTATAATGGCGAAGCCCCTACTCTTAAAGATATTTCTTTTTCTCTCTACTCAGGTGAAAGCTTGGGTGTTTTAGGTCCCAACGGTGGTGGTAAATCTACATTATTGAAAATAATAGTGGGTTTATTAAAAGCAGATTCTGGCACCATCTTTTTTGACGAAAAATCTAGTTCTGAGTTTAAAAAATATCCTTTTGAAAAATTTTCCTACGTTCCACAAAACAGCGAACTCAACACCATTTTGCCCGTTAAAGTCAGTGAGTATATGGACTTTGCAAAATCACTTTATAAGGATGACAACTCCCTTTCGGAGATTGACGAGCTTCTCGAACTGGTAGGAATTCTTCATAAAAAAGATTCACTTATTTCAAAACTCTCCGGCGGCGAAAAACAACGAGTTCTTTTGGCGCGAGCACTAATAACTAACCCCAAACTACTTTTATTAGATGAACCTACTAAAGGCCTAGACAGTAATGGTCAAGATCAATTGCTGGCAATTATAGAAAAAATAAAAAAGCGAGATAAGACGGCCGTCATGATTGTTGATCATAACATCAATCAAATTATTCGCAATTGTCATAAAATCCTTTGTCTCAATAGAACATACCACTGGCATGATCACACGGACTTATTAACTAAAAATATTCTTGAAGATGTTTATCATTGCGAATTTGAACATTTGCTAATTCACGAAAATGACTTAGATAATAATGCAAAAATAAATGAAGCTGATCATCATTTATTTTGTGATCATAATCATTCCTCCGATAAAGAAACTCATTCACTTTTACGGAGAAAAAAATGAATATCATTAATTCATTACAAGATTTTCTCCATTATGATTTTCTTTTTTATGCCTTATTAGGTACCTTATTTCTCTCTATTACATGTGGACTTATATCGCCCTTACTCATAGCCAGAAAAAATGCCTTTATGGGCTCGGCTATCTCTCACTCTACACTGCTAGGATTAGCAATTGCCCTAAGTTTATTTTCAAGCGAAAACTCTCTTTCAATTTTTGCAACTACTTTATTTATTACTATTTTATGTACACTTTTTTTAGCCTACTCAACTTTTCGTCAGAAACTTCCAACGGATTCTTTGATTGGTATTTTTTATACGGCCACCATGGCAATGGGAATTTTAATTCATTCAGCTTTTGCAAAAACAAAAACAGATCTTCTTAGTTTTTTATTCGGAAATATTCTCCTTCTTACTAAAGAAGATCTACTACTCTCTCTTGGTCTTTTGGCCATAACTGCCCCATTGATTATAATTCCATTTAAAAAATGGCTTTTTTTAACCTATGACGAAGAAGGTGCTATCACTTCGGGTGTTAACGCAAAATTTTATCATTATCTTTTTTTTATTTTGCTCTCTCTACTTATTGTTACCAGTATCAAAATTGCTGGAACTATTTTAATAGAAACACTTTTACTTGTTCCGGGATTTTTTGCCCTAAAATTTGCAACTAATATCAAACAGACATTTATTATTAGTGTTCTTTTCTCAACTATTTTCGCTGTGTTTGGAATTATTATTGCCAATACTTATGGACTCCCCTCTGGAGCTACTTTGGCAGTAGTCCTCTTTGTGGCACTAGTGCTATCTCTCTTGTTAAAAAAGATTTATAATCTGGTTAGATCCAATTAAACGAGGCCCTTATGACAAATCTAAGTGATCCCAAAACATCAAGTGAAAGTGCTGTTGAAATGAGAAATCTTGTAATGCCCAATCACACCAACCCACAAAATTCAATTTTTGGTGGTGTTGTGATGTCTTGGATAGATATGGCCGCGGCGATGGTGGCAGAGAGACATTCTAATCGACCAGTTGTTACTGTGCACGTAGACGATATTAGCTTTAAAGCTCCCATTAAAATTGGAGACCATGTGCTAATCAAGGCAAGCCTAAACTTTGTTGGTAAAACCTCTATGCTTGTCGGTGTAAAAGTTTATGCCGAAAATCCTTTCACCGGAATTACTCGCCATACAACTACTGCCTACCTCGCCTTTGTTGCCTTAGATGATATTGGAAGACCAATACAAGTTCGCGGAGTGATTCCTGTATCAGAAGATGAAATAAGACGTTTTGCCGAGGGTAAAGCAAGAATAGAAGAAATGAGAAAAAAAAATAACAAAAAAAATACATAATGAGTGAATTTAAATCTTCAAAACTCTCCAGACTTTTTACCGTAGGCAAAGGGCTCACAAAGGCCACGGCCACCCTGGCCTTCGATGCTGCTAAAAATAGGGCCCAAACATATTTAGATAATCATCAAAACGATTTAAAGAACATTAAAGATTTAAGCCTTAAAATTAAGGCGTCAAAAGAAATAATTGTCGCAATGGGTGAACTTAAAGGTGCCATGATGAAATTGGGTCAGATGATCTCCATTTCAGAAGATTTATTTTTACCCAAAGAAATTAGTGAGCTTTTTAAAGACTTACAAAAAAACTCTCCATCCATGTCTCCAAAAGATGTTGAAGCAGTACTGCAAAATAGTTTTCAAAAATCTTCCAAAGAGCTTTTTTTAGAATTTGATGAAATACCTATTGCTTCAGCTTCTATCGGCCAAGTCCATAAGGCCCGTCTGAAAACAGGAGAAATCGTTGCTATCAAAATACAATATCCAAAAATTGTTGAGGCAATAAAGCACGACTTTCAAAATCTTCATCAAATTGACAATCTTTTACATATTCTTTTTCCCAATAAACCAAATCTTGATTCATTAATAGAAGAATTAAAAATTTCAATGTATGAAGAATGTGATTATGCTCATGAATTAAGCGAAATGATTTATTTCAAGCAAGAATATGAAAAACATTTCCCCCAAATTTATATCCCGAAAGTCTTTCCCGAATTTTCGAGCTCCACCATTTTAACAATGGAGTTTGTAGAAGGTGACTCTTTTGAAGAAACACTTTTATATACCGATGAGGAGAGAAACTTTCTAGGTCAAATGCTTTATAATTCGTTTTTACATTCCTTATGGAATTTAAAACGACTTCATACAGATCCGCAAAATGGAAATTATCTTTTTAAAAGAGATAAAATAATTATGCTGGATTTTGGTTCAACCAGAAGCTTTGATCATGAGTTTATAAGTGATTATTGCGATCTGATGATGTCACTGGAAGAAAATAATTCTGTGAAATATGGTATTCTCTGCAAAAAACTAGAGATCTTTAAAGTTGATGAAAAAGAAGATTTCATGCTGCAACATTTTTTATTAATCCAAGAAATTTATCTTCCCTATATTCGCCCTGGAATATTTCCAGTCGTGCCCATAAGTCCTTTTGCCCTTTTTAAAGAGTTAATCGGCAAAGTTGATTTTAAAGGTCGCTCTTCACCTAAAAGAGAATTTTTGCTTCTGGACCGTTCCACTTTTGGGCTCTACACCAAATTATTAACCTGGAAATCTGAGATCGATTGGCTTTATGGTAAAAATACATTTAGAAATTCCATAGAAAATGAGGTTAAATCTAAGTATCAAATTTAGGATTAATTTTCATGAAGCATGGCCTTATAATAATTTTCGTTTTTCATATTGCTTTTGTAGGACAAAATCTTAAGGCATTAGAGTATTCAAAAATTGAATTTGAGG
>JAURXW010000340.1 GCA_030654205.1 Bacteriovorax sp. | reverse complement strand
ATTAACTCTATTAAAAGCTGATCCTAAAAATATTGCCAATGTCGGTAAAGATTCATTTTTTAAGGCGTCACGTGAACAATATATGACTGCTCAAAAATATGCAATCGCTCTTGTAAAAGAATACCCACAGTACCCGCGTATCAGTGAAATTTATTACGCACTTGCCATCAACTCTAGAGATTATGGAACAAGCCAAGAAACTGAACAATTCTTAAAACAATCAATTAAATACAGTAAAGACAATTCAAAAACCATGTATAACGCCAAAACATCATTGGCAGAATTTTATTATAATAATAAACGCTATAACGAAGCTGTAACCTATTACCAAGACGTTTTAAAAACCAATAATGACGAGTGGTATGGAAAGCATTTATACAATGCTTCTTGGTGTTACCTTAAGGAACGTAACTTTAAAAAAGCATTAGAATTAATCAAAGAATCTTTCGAAACAACTAAAAATAAAAAGTATGTTTCAATGAAAGAACAAATCAACAGTGCCATTGGTATCTTTTTTGTTCAGGCCGATGCAACAAAAGAAGGGATTGAATTTTATGAAAACAACACGTCCCCTTCTGCCCCTTGGCTATTAATGCTTGCATCTTCTTCAATGAACAAAAACAATTTTGCGTTAACTGAGGAAGTATTAAGAGCGGCTTTAAATGATACAAAAAAAAGAAAAGACGCAAGCATGGAAATGAAGGTTCGACTTGCTCAACTTGACATCTACCGAGAAAGTAAAAAAGATGATTTATACTTTGAGACATCAAATAATATTTTAGAAATAAGTAAGAAAAATAAAATTGACCCTGATGACTTGTTCATGGCCATCAACAAAATTAAAGAAGTTGCCGGTTTCATGCAAATCAACTTAGTCAAAGACAAAATGAAAGAGGAAGTAACTTTCAACAAGGAAGACTTTAAAAAGATCATACGCTACTTTGATATTCTTTCTTCTTTGGATAAAAAAAATAAAAACCAATACAGATACTACCAGGGTGAAACGGCGTTATCAACTCACGACTACCAGACTGCTCTTAAGTTTTATGTAAGATCAGTTATGAATTCAAAAATCATAAAAGACAAAGGTGAATTAACCAGAAAATCTTTGGACGCAATGCTTTCGACAATTGAACTTGCTAAACTTAAAAAACAAAAAGAAGACGAATATACAATTTTTGCTTTTAAAAATTTCGTTATGATGTACCCACAATCTGACAAGTCCCAAACTATATATCAAAAACTCTTTAACAAATACTTTGAACAGCACAAAATTAAAAAAGCTATCAACATCCTATTAGTTTATAAATTTAACTATAAAGAAGACGTTAAGATTCACCGAGAAATGCTAACTCAAATACTTGATACTTATATTAAAGAAAAAAACACTGACAAGTTGGCCTTCTGGATCAATAAAATTGATAAGGGCTATTTAAATTTCGATTCTGAGTATATTCAAAACTCAATAGCAATTCTAGGTGGACTATTATTTGATAAATACCAAGCAATGGAAAAACTTGGAAATTACAAAGAGGCCATGAAGGGATATGAGTCAATCTATGATTCAAAACAATATCCAAAAAGAACAAAAGCTGAAGCGGCCTATGCAATAGCGACTCTTTACCAAGAGCAAAACAAGGCGAAAGACTCTTACAAATGGCTTAAAAAAAGTTTGGATATTTATGAAAATAAAGACTTAATAAAAGTAACTCCTTCATTGCTTGTCCTCGCCAAAGGTTACAGACTATTACAAAACTTTGAACTTTCAACTGAACTAGCGAACCTTATCTCTAAAAGATTTTGTGATGTGGAATATGTTGGCAAAGATGGATTTTATGAACTTTTAGTAACTAATAGTTCTATTGAAGAGGCTCAAAGTAAAAAGATTAGTCGAATTGAGGACGATCACAAAAAATGCAGTATCAATAAGCATTTTGTAGAAAAAACACAAATGGACGCTCTTGAACGATTAATTTTAAATGACAATATTAAAGAAATTACCGCTTATTTTCAAGCTCACGCTGACAATGATAAAATGGCCCGCCAGTTTGGCCGTTATTTGAAATTTAAATTCTGGCAAGCTCCTACTGCTAACGCCAAAGAAAAATTAAAAAAAGAAATTATTGCTTTAAGTGCTGTTACTCCTGCTCTTAATTTAGATGACATGTTTGCCCAATACGACCGTGTTCTGGAATTCAGAGAAAAGGCCAACAACTTAAAATTTGAATTTACTGCTCTTTCAAAGTTTGATGATGAGAAATTTAACTCTGAACTTGAACAATACTTTGCGCTTATAACTGACCTGAATAAAGAAGCAGTTTTACTATCTAAAAACTCTACCCCTGAGGAGGTCATATTAATTAGAGATGTGCTATCAAATCCTTACTATTCTTTGGTAAATTCAATTAATTCATTCATTCCACAGGGGGTCGATGCAAAATATTTAGATGGCTTTAAACAGGGAATGCGCCAAATAACTGAGTCACTGATGGCCAAGGGGTTACAAGTAGATCGCGAA
Organism: Bacteriovorax sp.; assembly: GCA_030654205.1. Taxonomy (GTDB): domain Bacteria; phylum Bdellovibrionota; class Bacteriovoracia; order Bacteriovoracales; family Bacteriovoracaceae; genus Bacteriovorax. The sequence goes on along the minus strand of JAURXW010000340.1, from coordinate 1,924 downwards.
AAAGTGGCTTTTTTGGAGAAAAATAATTTTTTCTTCGAAATTCAAAAACGTGATAAATTCGAAAACATCAAGGGGAAGAATAAAGACAGCAGTGATGAGAGCTTACAAGTTAGACTACAAAATAATTTAAACTTTCATTCAGCAATTCTTTTTTCGAACACAATTGATTTAAGCAGAGGCCAAAGAAAATGAGATCAATGTTATTAAAAAATTCACTAGTCATTCTTGCAATCACCACGGTGGTTACAGGATGTGCTACTCAGAATTTTGATAAGAAGATTGAATCATCGGATGTGGATTTGCTCAAAGAAGAATCACTAATGAGATACAACACGAATCGTCTTGAATCTATGGACGTTACAGAAAGTGATTTGATCTCAAAGGCCCTTCTTGCTTGTCATCAAAAGAAATATGCTAAAGGAACTGGAATTCTAGAAACTGAAATGCATAAAAATAAGACCAATCCATTCTATTGGAATGCTCTTGGTACATGTTATTCACTTTCAAAGGAATACACAAAGGCCCTTTTTTATTACGACCTAGGCGTTGAAGCATTACCTTTAATAAAAGATCAAAGTAAAATACTTGCTGAAGCAACTCTCGCCAATAATATTGGCTTAGTTCATTTAAACTTTAAACGTTATAATGAGGCATTTGATTCTTTCAAAAGATCGAGTACATTACTTCCGAATTTTTTTACTCCCCAGTTTAATATTGCTCAACTTTTTATCGAGTTCAATGAAAACGATAAAGCTCTTGAGATACTTAAGAAACTGGAAGTTAAAAATCCCGACGATATTGACTTACTTTATTCTCTCTCACTTATTTATTTTAGAAAAAATGACTTAGATAAATCTTACAATGCTATTTCTCGCATAAAAACAGACTACCTTAATCGACCAGATATAGTAGGCCTTTATGCTTACAACTTGATGAAAAAAAATCGATTAACTGAAGCTCGTGAAATTATCGAGAAGCGACTTTATGCAGATGAATACAATCAAAGAAATAAGATTTTACTAGAAGAAATTAATTTAAAAATAAAAGAACAAGTGAAAGTAGAAAAACAGTAGTTTCGTAACAATAACCCCCGGAAATGGAGCAGTAATGGCCCGTCCAATCTCTTGACTGAAGAAGGAGTCATTATGGATTTTATCGCAGTATTTAAGCAAGGTGGATTTATCATGTACCCGTTACTGATCTTCTCGTTCGCGATCTGGATCGTAGCTATTCACAAAATCCTCTACCTTGTAAAATTCCAAAAAGATGCACGCAAATATCAAGATGAAGCATCAAGAATTATTACAACACAAAAACTTCATGAAATGGAATCACTTTATAAAAACTGTCCAGATGTAATTGCAAAAGCACACTACGCTGTTTTTGATGAAGCACTTGGAAAAGACGAATATGAACAAAGACTTCATAGACGATTAAGTGAAACAAACGCTGACTTAAAGAAAAATCTTTGGATCTTAGGTACTATCGGATCTTCTGCACCATTCGTCGGTCTCTTCGGGACGGTTTGGGGTATTATGGGTGCCTTTAAAGCAATTGGTTCTTCTGGAAAAGCAGGGTTCGCAGTTGTTGCTGGAACAATCTCAGAGGCCTTGATTGCAACGGCCGGTGGTATTATCGTGGCGGTCTTTGCCGTTATTCTTTACAACTATCTTCAAACTAAAATATCGGGAATTGCCAGAGAATTTAAAAATGATTTAGGTGATATGGCAGACCAATACAATACGATGAAAAGATAATTCGTTTTTTTAAAATAAAAAAATAATGTGAGGATACTTATATGTCTATGGGAAAAATGAGTGATAATGACGATGATGATGGTGATATCGTTTCTGATATTAACATGACTCCTCTAATTGATATTATGTTAGTGCTCTTGGTTGTATTTATGGCTTCTTCTTCGGTT
>JAURXW010000260.1 GCA_030654205.1 Bacteriovorax sp. | reverse complement strand
TTGAAACTAAAAAAAAGCCATTTGGTAGATAATTATTCTCTTCTCGTTAGGCAATTTGTTGTCCTAATTGAAAGCTTTGGCTTATTATTACTTATCCCTAGAGGGAGTGTTTGAAATTATTAAGTTTCACACTTATCCACCAAATTAAAGTATAAATTAGCCATCGAAAGATGGTTTTTTTATTTGTAATAAATCAATAACCTAGACATGAGTTTTCTTTCAGTTCACTTTTTATTATCACCTGAAATCATCGAAAATAACCCCTGTTGCAATACTTTGTATTGATCGGATGTATTTACTGGTTTGGGTGGATACAGGTATTGTTTTTCATCATATGTTCAGTTTTCTTGATACTCTATTTGATTGTCATCATTGATATTTCTGAGCATCATTATATCTAAATTTAAACAAAAAATGACACGGAATGGTCAGCCCCGAATCTTCTCAGATGGAGTTTTCGATCATTCATAAAAACAATCGAGACTTTTATGGCTGTTGAAAAATCTAGTGAAAAATTAACTTTAAAACAACTTGAGTCATTCTTGTGGGCCAGTGCTGATATTCTTCGTGGAAACATGGATGCTTCGGAATATAAGGATTACATCTTTGGTATGCTGTTCTTAAAACGCTTGAGTGATGCCTTTGATGAAGAATATGAAAAAACGGTTGCTCATTATGTAAAAAAAGGAAAAACCAAGGCTCAAGCTGAAAAGCTAGCTGAGGACGCAGCTGAATATACTAAAACCTTTTTTATTCCTAAAAGAGCCAGATGGGAAAACATTCAAGGTTTAAAGAGCGATGTTGGTTCTGAACTTAACAAAGCGACAGAGGCTATTGAAGAAGTGAACCCAAGTATGGAAGGTGTGCTTGTGGCGATTGATTTTAATAACAAATCAAAACTTCCAGACAAGAAACTTCAAGATTTTATAAAGCACTTTTCAAAAATAAGACTTAGAACAACAGACTTTGAACGTCCTGACCTTTTAGGTGCTGCTTATGAGTATCTCATTAAGATGTTTGCTGATAGTGCAGGGAAGAAAGGTGGAGAGTTCTATACACCTCCTGAAGTCGTAAAACTTCTTGTGAAAATTATTAAACCAGCTGAAGGAATGAAAATCTATGACCCTACTTGTGGTTCAGGGGGGATGCTCATTCAATGCGTTCATTATCTTGAAAACAAAAAGAAAAACATAAAAGACCTTTCTCTCTACGGTCAAGAGATGAACCTTGGCACATGGACAATTGCGAAGATGAATATGTTTCTTCATGGAATCATGGATGCCAATATTAAGCGTGGTGATACTATCAGAGAACCAAAGCATACTAAAGATGGAGCACTCATGACTTTTGATCGAGTTATAGCAAATCCTCCTTTTAGTTTAGCTAACTGGGGCCTTGAAGATGTCGGTAATGATTCTTACGGACGCTTTCCATTTGGTCTTCCACCAAAGGGTGCTGGAGACCTCGCTTTTGTTTCTCACATGATCGCTTCTTTGAATAATGACGGTGTTTGTGGTGTTGTCATGCCACATGGAGTTTTATTTCGTGGAGGTTCTGAGCAGATCATCAGAAAAGGTATTTTAGAAAAAGATTTAATTGAAGCTGTTATCGGTGTTCCTACTAATTTGTTTTATGGTGCTGGTATCCCTGCGGCTATTCTTATTATCAATAAGAAGAAACCTAAAGAGAGAAAGGGCAATGTAATATTCATCAATGCTGAACTTGAGTTTGAAGAAGGAAAAAATCAGAATAAACTTCGAGATGCGGACATTGAAAAGATTCTCGCAACTTTCGATGACTATAAAGCAGTAAAGCGTTATGCGAAAGTAGTTAGCTTAGAAGAAATCAAAGAAAACGATTATAACCTCAATATTAGACGATATGCCGACACTTCACCTCCATCAGAAACTTTCGATGTGAAAGGTATCTTGAATGGCGGTATTCCGAAGGCAGAAGTGAAAGAAGATTATATTCAAGAGCTAATCGGCGAAGTTGATTTAAAGAGAATATTTACAGATAAAGACAAAGAATATTTTGTTTTTAAAAACGACATTGAATCTAAAGAAATGATTCGTGAGAAGTTAGGTGATGCGAAAGCCGAGGCGATTACTCAATTTGAAAGATGGTGGGACAAGTATGCCAAGCCTTTGAGAAGTATTGAGAAGGAATGTCTTGAAGCTGAGAAAGCAATGAACTCATATTTAAAGGAACTTGGGTATGAGTAAAGCGCCTTCCGGTTGGACTTTTGAAAATCTCGGTAAGTATATTCAAATATTGTCTGGGTATGCGTTTAAATCGGAGTTTTTTACAAACGATAAAAAGTTTATTCCAATTATTAGGATTAGAGATATTTTGGATGGCAAAGTTGAAACTTTTTATCATGGTGAATATGATGAAAATTTTTTAGTTAAAAATGGCGATATTTTGATTGGAATGGATGGTGATTTTCATATAACTAAATGGCGTGCAGGGAAATCGCTCTTGAACCAGAGGGTTTGCAAAATTACGACAGAGAAAACAGCTATTGATGATTTTACATTTCACTTTTTATCAAAAATTTTACCTGAAATAAATTCATTAACTGCTTCCACAACAGTGAAACATTTGTCAACCAAGGACTTAAACGAATATCTTGGATATTTCCCTCCTATAAATGAACAAAAGAAAATAGCTGAAATTCTCACCGCGGTTGATCGTGTGATTAAGTTGACTTCGATGGAGATCGACAAGCTCAAAGACCTCAAAAAAGGGATGATGCAGGAGTTACTCACGAAGGGGATTGGGCATACAAAGTTTAAGGATAGTCCTGTTGGGAAAATTCCTGAGAGTTGGGATGTCGTCGAGACTGAAATGATCTATGATATTCAGCTCGGAAAAATGCTAAGTCCAGTTGCCAAACTAGGAAATGACCAAAAAATATATCTTGGAAATTCTAATGTTGGCTGGGATGAAATAAATTTAGAAAAATCTCTGACAATGGAGTTTAATGAAGTAGAAAGAAAAAAGTTTAGACTCAAGTCGGGCGATTTGCTTGTTTGTGAGGGGGGAGAGATCGGAAGAGCTGCAATATGGAGAGAATCTCTTGAAGAGTGTTATTATCAGAAAGCATTGCATAGACTAAGGGCTAAAAAGGATAGAGTAATTGATACTCAATTTATGCAATACTATCTTGAGCTAAATTTTCGATATCGTAATGTTTTTTCTTCTCTTGTCGGGACAACTTCAATTTCTCATTTTACAAGGGAAACCTTTTTAAAATTGCCAGTGACACTACCTTCTTTTGAAGAACAAGAAAAAATTGTAGATATTATTTCAAAGATTACTTTCAGCTTAAGTAATCAAAAGTTAAAACTTGAAAAACTGATCAATTTAAAGAAGGGCCTAATGAATGACCTTCTTACAGGGAAAACAAGAGTAAAGGCATAATATGAATTATGAAATAATTTTGACTTCAGCAGTTGTGGCATCATTGATTTCTGGATTGGCTATTTTTACGAATGGTATTTTTGATCGCAAAAGTCGAAGAAAAGAACTGTTGATGAATATTTCTTATAACCTAGCAAAAGAAAAAACGGATTTGGTTTTGAAAATAGCGATTGAAGATAATCGGCCTGCGACACTGCAAGAATCAATTGTTCTGATGGAGACTTACTATCAATATCTTATTCAATTGGACTGTAAAGGTAAGTTACCTATTGAAGCTATAAGCAAAGGAAAACCTTAATGACTAATATACTTGAAATCGGCACAGCTGCCGTTGGAGCAATTGGAAATATTCAAACGATAAAAGATATCGTTAGTACTTGC
>JAURXW010000297.1 GCA_030654205.1 Bacteriovorax sp. | reverse complement strand
AGCATTTGAAACACCTGAAGAAATATCAGCATCTCTGTAAGGCACACCATGTTGTCTCATTACTTTTAATTTTCGAGGCAGAGTTGTATAATTTAATTTTTGTTCAACTAACCATTTATAATTTGGCATGATTGATTGAGGTGTTACATCGCGCGGATTAATCATATGTCGATAATGCCACATGTTTGGATATTTGCCACCAACTCGGGCCAAGTCTGGACCTGTTCTTTTTGATCCCCATTGAAATGGATGATCATAAATAAATTCTCCAGCTTCAGATTGTTTTCCATATCTCAAAACTTCATGGGCCATTGGGCGAACAGTTTGTGAGTGACATAAATAACATCCTTCACGCACGTAAATATCTCTTCCGAGAAGTTCAAGAGGAGTGTAAGGCTTCACGGAATCAAGCTTAGTAATATACTGATTTGATAATAATGAAGGAACAATTTCAATTGCAGATCCCACGAGAATTGCCAATAAAGAAAGGACTGCAAAGACCATAGGAAGGCCTTCCAGCTTTCTATGTTTAGCGGCATTTTTTTCAATCGAAGAGTCATCTAAAGCATAGGCTTCAAAAACTTCCTCTTTGCCAACAGAGCCTTGTTTCATTGTTTTGTAATGATTGTAAACCATAAGCAAAAATGAAATAAATACAAACGTTCCACCAAAAGCACGTACCCAATACATTGGAACAATTTTTACAACTGTTTCAATAAAGTTTGGATAAACTAGTTTTCCATTAACATCGATAGCTCTCCACATAAGTGATTGAGTTATACCTGCTGAAACCATTGAAACGTAGTAAAGTGCCAGACCTATAGTGGCCAGCCAAAATTGTGTGTTGGCTATTTTCTTAGAATAAATTTCTGTATTCCAAAGTTTTGGAACCATGTAATACAAAATTCCCGCTATTAACATATAGTTCCAGCCAATTGTTCCTGAGTGAACATGTCCTGGGATCCAATCGGTAAAATGCCCAATTGCGTTTATTGATTTTATGGAAAGAAGTGGACCTTCAAAAGTCGACATCCCATAAAAAGTTAGAGCAAGGGCCATAAATTTTAAAACAGGATCAGTGCGAACTTTATCCCAAACTCCTCTTAGAGTCATGAGTCCGTTAATCATCCCACCCCAGCTTGGTGCCCAAAGTGCAATTGAGAAAACCATTCCTAGGGTTTGAACCCATTCTGGAAGTGTAGTGTATAAAAGATGGTGGGGACCGGCCCAAATATAGATAAAAACGAGAGACCAAAAGTGAATAACTGATAAGCGGTAAGAGTATACAGGTCTATTGGCCGCTTTTGGAACGAAGTAATACATTAATCCTAAAAACGGTGTAGTTAAGAAAAAGGCAACTGCATTATGGCCATACCACCATTGAACCAGTGCATCTTGAACACCTGCATAAACTGAATAAGATTTTGTCATTGAAACGGGAATACTTAAACCATTAACAATGTGAAGAACAGCAACAGTAATTATTGTGGCAATATAAAACCAAATTGCGACGTAAATATGTCGCTCTCTTCTTTTGATTAAAGTTCCAAAAAAATTTACAGCGAAGACAACCCATATAACTGCGATTGCAATGGTTATTGGCCATTCAAGTTCAGCATATTCTTTTCCTCTGGTCATACCAAGTGGAAGAGTTATGGCCGCTGCCACGATGATAGCTTGCCAACCCCAAAAATGAAGTCGAGATAAAAAATCATTAAACAATCTCGCCTTTAAAAGTCTTTGATGTGAATAATAAATTCCCGCAAAAGCCGCATTTCCACAAAAAGCAAAAATAGCAGCATTGGTGTGAAGTGGTCTAAGGCGACCAAATGTGATCCATTGCAGGCCAAAATTCATTTTCCAGGTTGCTAATTGAAAAGCAATTGTAACACCCAGGAGCATAGCAACTGCACCCCAGATAATGGTGGCAATAACAAACCACCTTACGATTTGATCATCGTAAGAATAGGTCTCGAGAAGACCTGTTCGTTTGGAAGTAGATGGAGAACTCATGATTTTTCCTTGTTAGTAATAATATTCCCTTTCGGATTTATATTTTGTTCATCGATTAACATTCGCATAGCAGGAGTTTCTAAATCATCATATTGGCCTTTAACTGTCATCCATATAAATCCGATGATAAAAAGAAGTGCCAGCAATATGGCAAGAGGAAGTAAAAGTGTAATCACTTCCATTTTAGTGAGCTCCCATTTTTAAATAGGCATTAAGTTTTTTTGTACCAATTATCGTAGAAGTTAAAACAGTTAGTGATGAAAGAGGCATAATAATCGCTGCAACGAGAGGGGAAATCATACCTGTGAATGCAGCATAAACTGAAAATGAATTATAAATTAATGAAAGGACGAGATTTCTTTTAACAACTTTCATTGTTTCTTTTGAAATTGTAATTAAATTCGCCACATGTGAAATACCTGGTGTGGTTAGATAAATATCCGCGGCCTTTAAAGAAATATCTAAAGATCCTAAAACTGCGACACTAACGAAAGCCCGACTTAATGCCATTGCATCATTGGCGCCATCTCCCACCATTAAAGTATGGGCATTTTTTTCAATCATTGCTAACTTATTTTCCGGAGTGATTTCGAAAAAAACATTTTCGTCATTAATGCCTGCGAGTTTGGCAATTGGAAGTGCTACAGATTGATGATCACCCGAGAGCATTTTTACATTTAAGCCGAGATTTTTAAGGCTAGTAACGGCTTCATTGGTATCAGCACGTAAGTGGTCAAGGAGTGAAAATTCAGCAACGCAAATATTGTCTTCAAAAATTTTACCATTTTTAATTTCATAGAAGTGATTATTGATTTCACCACTTACGCCTGAGCCCATTATTTCCTGGTAGTTTTTAACGTTATGGACAAGAGTAGCATTTTTCTCGAGAGAAAATTCTTTGAGCGCAGTAGCGACAGGGTGATTTGAATATTTTTCTAGACTGCTAATGATTTCATAGATGGGCAAGCGGGATTTTGATAAAATATTAAAACTATCGACCTTGAGTATACCATAAGTAAGCGTTCCAGTTTTATCTAAGAACACAGTATTTATAGAAGCCAGTTTTTCAATAACTTCATTGTTTTTAATAATAATTCCGATTCTTGAAGCCCGTGACAATGTTCTGGTTAATGTTAATGGAGTTGCGAGTGCGAGGGCACAAGGACATGTGACAATCAACAAGGTGAATGCTCTGTCTAATGCAGTTTTGGTTTTACCTTGTAGATAGAGATTTAAAAAAAGTATGACGGCCAACATGAAGACTGCGGCTACAAAGTATTTAGATATTTTATTTGTAAGATCGACTATTGGAGATTTTTGAATCCATCCGTTTTCGATTTGCTTTAATATTTTACCGATTCGGGAATCATCTTTAATCTTTTCGACTTTTATCAAGAGTGGGTTTGCTAAGTTAATTGTTCCTGAAAAAACATGATCCTGAGTTGTGACATTAACAGGTCGTGATTCACCGGTTAAAAGAGAATTGTTTATCAAGCTGGAACCTTGAACTATAATTCCGTCAGCTGGTATCATTTCGTTACTAGAAACTTTAATAACGTCATCAATTTTTAAAAAATGCGGATGAATTTCAATAAAAGTATCATCAACTTGTTTTTGAATACTATTGCCTTCATAAAAAAAGTTAAGATCATTAGCTGTTAAACCTTCTTCTTGAATTTTATTTAAAAAATATCGAGAGAGTAGTAAAAGAAAAACCAAAGCGGTTAGAGAATCGAAAAAGTTTTCATGAACACCAATAAAAAGATTATAAAATCCCGACAATGCTCCCATTATTAATGCCATTGAGATGGGAATATCAATCGAGAGAGTTTTGTTTTTTATGGCATTCCATGCATTCGAATAAAAAGGTGTCGCAGAATAAAAAAGGACTGGAAGTGCAAATAAAACGGTTAATAAGTTAAAAGTTTCTGCAAATTTGCCTTCGGCCCCTGCGTAAATGGAGACGGCATAAAGCATGATGTTTCCGGCCGCTGCTCCTGCAATACCAATTTTTAAAAGCATTTTTCTTTCTTCATGCTTTTTTAAATTATTAATATTTTGATTTCTTTTAAGTGGATGGGGTTTGTATCCCAGATTGTTTAGTTCTCGTGCAATATTGGAAAATTGCCCCTCACTCTTAAGCGAAACCGTTGCAACTGATCTTTGCATATCAAGTCTGCAGATCAAGACATCATCTAAATATTCAGGTAATTTTTCAATTAGCCAAAGACAAGCGAGGCAATGAATTCCCTCAAGATAAAACTCCATAGTTTTATGAGAAGCGAGATCTTCATAAGAGTAATCAGATAAAAATTCACTATTATCGAGGTAAGAAAATTGTTGATATTTACTTTCTGCCGGTGATCTTCTTTTGAAAATAGCAGATTGTTTTTTTATTTCGTAATATTTCTCGAGACCTTTGCTATTAATGACATTGAAAACGGTCATACAGCCAAAACAACAAAATGCTTCAGTTTGATTTTGATCGAAATCGTTAAAAACAGGAATTAGGATTTTTTCGTCACAATGAACACAGAGACTCATTTTGCTTTGTCCCTAAGTAAAAAAGCCAGAGAAGAGTTTTCTTCATGGATAATTTCAAGGATAGTACTTTTATCTAAGAAACACAAAGTGCTTTCTGCATGCACGAAGGCTTCATGCTTCGAAGGTGAATTGCTCATTAATTCATCCAATCCGATTAAAGAACCTGGACGTAAGATATGCTTTATTTTTTTATTTTTTAAAAGCTGAATACATCCTTCGAGTAATAGATAGGCAACAATTGGAATTTGCCCTTCGTAGAAAAGAGGTGAGCTTGTTGAAAATCTTTTTTGAGTAGATAGCTTTGTTATCTCACAAATCGATGCAGTTTCAAGTTTAATAGAAGTTAGTATACTCATACTTCAATCATAAATGAGCTTTAAGAGAGTGAATATAATCTGTATCAGCTTTTTGAAATTAATTAAATATATTAATAATTAATATTGGCCCAATTAAGGAGCTCTTCTTCATCCTTAATAAAAATTGTTTTCCCTTCTTGTTCAAGGATACCCGCATCTTTAAATTCAGTCATGAAACGAATAAGAGTTTCATTGGCCGTCCCAATCATTGTGGCCATTTCTTCACGAGTTAACTTAAGATCAATTTTCCAGCGCCCATTTTCCTTAACCCCATGGCTGGCCTTAAGGGACAGAATGAGTTCTGCTAAACGTTCACGAACATTTTTTTGATGAAGCGAAGAAAGTTTACTTTCAGCTGCCCCCATATCTCGAGAAAGTTTATTAATTATACTTAGTGCAACACTTGGATTGTTTTCGATAATTTTTAATATAAATTTTTTATCTATAAAACAAACCTCGGTATCTTCCATGGCTGTCGCTGTGGCCGAGTAATTATCATCAGTAAATAAACTGCGATGACCTAAAATATCCCCACCATGGGCAATTCTGACTATTGTTTCTTTTCCGTCTAACCCTGTTTTGGTTAATTTAATGTTTCCGTTACTGATACAGTAAATTCCAAATGGGTGATTACCCTGGATAAAAAGAGTTTGACCTTTTTTGTAGGTATTGTTGATTTTATGATGTGAAATTTGGTCCATTTCAGGAATTCCTAAATCACAAAAAATACCTTCACTTTTAGAAACGCAATTCTCACACGAAACATTGGTTGTCTTTTTCATTTTAGCCTTTGGTCTTTTGGTCAACCATAGCCTAACATTTAGCGCTTAAAAAGACATGAGTTAGATCATGTTTTTTTATTTTTTGGGTAAATGCAAGCCGTTTTAAGCCTAAAGTATAGCCAATCTTAAAGAGTAGTGGAAGGGCTTGGCTTGATAATAATATCAACACGGCGATTTTTGGCCCTACCATCGGGCGTTTTGTTAGTCGCCAGCGGTTTTTGGTCACCATAACCCAGAGCTTCAATTTTCATTTCTTTAACTTCTGTAATTGATGCCAGGTAATCTTTCACCGACTGGGCCCTAAGAGATGATAGTTTATAATTAATTTTTGAGCTCCCCACAGAATCGGTATGACCAAGTATTGTAACTTCAGTTCCTGGTCCGAATTCTTCTACAATTTTTCCGACTTTTGAAAGTAGTGGATAATTTTTACTAACAATCGTAGAAGTGGCACTTGGAAAGGCCATCGCTTTTAAGCGGATTATTAGTGAGTCACCTTGTCGGTAAACTTCTGCCTCATTTTCTGAAAATTTCTCACGTGCCTGTTCATATTTTTCATTCATTATTTTTTCAGAAATTAATTTATTTTTTTCAGCAAGCAATTCTTCTTTTGTTAGAATTACTGAGTTTTTTTCTTCCTTTTCTTTCTCTAGCGCACTTGATGTAGTTAATAATTCATCTTGGACCAAATTAAGATTTTGTTCGTTGCCGGCCACTCGCTGTCTTTGATCTTCTATTAAAATGGCAATCTCTTCATGGGAAATTTGAGCAGTTCCTTTTGCTGAGCGATTGATGTTAAAGGCGTGGTAAGCATCGTCTCGGGCCTTCGTAGCAATAGCTGCTATTTCCGATTTGTTGTTTGGATTTGTATTTATCAAAGATTCCGCCTCACTAAAACTTTTTTCGGCAATGGCAAGAGATCTAGGTGCATACTTTTCTGCATCTTCCTTTTTTGCCTGATTCATTACATCTCTGGCTTCTTTTAGGTATCTTTCTTTAACTGCTTTTTTTTCAAGACTTTTGTACCATGTAAGAAGTTGTTCTTCCTTTTTTAAATTGATAGAAGTTTTATTTTTAGGTATGTCCTTTGAAATGTCGGACAATTTTTCGTCGGCATTTTTAAAATTCTTGCTGAAATAAATATGGGCATTTGCAAGCTTTGCTTCTTCTCTAGCTTTGATTATATTTTGAATTTGAGGCCGAGTGATATCGGCAAATTGATTGGCATTAAGAAGGTAAGTATTGGCAACGGATAAGCTGTGTAATATTTTTCTTGAGTCTTTACCAGTTAAAAATTGCTCTTTAGCTTCTTCTAAATAGTTTTGGGCTTCACTAAAATTTTTAGGTGAAAGTAAGTCAACATTTTTACCTTTTGCCATATTTAAATTGGCTTCTAGGTTGGATATTTCATTGGCCGGTATGGCCGTTGGAGGGAGTTCTTTAACAATTGGGTGAGAACTGCAAGCAATAAAGCTAATAATAATTAGCAGCGCAAAAATTAATTTGAAAAATTTATTTGTTAATTTTTTTTGGATTACTTTCATAATTTATTCCTTATGGAGAGTTATTCTCATGGCCATAGAAAGGATTGCAAATAAAATGCCATGAGGATCAAGATTATTTATATTGAATAAAAAAATTATACAAGAGAATCTCTTGAGAGGATTTTGTAGAAAAAGATATATTTTGAATTGTTTCAACTTTTAAGCAATCGCCGCTTTCAAGTTCATTATTTTCAATAAAGCAGATATCTTTAGAAGCCAAAAAGAAAAAATTAATTCCAGTTTTAATTGTAATAGATGATTTTGGAGGGAGTCTCATAATGTCTAAATCAACATTCATTAATGTCTTTTTATAAATAATCCCAAGATCGACAACTTGATCAGGAGATTGAAGTTCACAGAAAATATCTTTTTCTCCGGAAAACAAAAGTGGAGTGTGAGGTGCTAAATTCTGTCCATTTATATTTAAGCCAGCTCCTTTCCATACCACTAATAGACGGTCGCAGTCAGGAAATAAAGAAAATTGATTATTTTGTGTAATTGTTGCAGTACTAATCCTCCACAAAAAACTATCATCAACAATATTCGAGCCGGAAGGAAATATGTCAATTTGAGATGTCTGGCCAAGTCCGTTTTTCCAAGGACTTTTTTTAAAAGAAGATTTTTTTAGCAAAGTGATCATCGCTTCATTATACTTATTCTATGAAGTTTTACTACTTGGTTCATTTTCAATTTTTAGGTTTTCGCTATCATGGATGGCAAAAGCAAACTGAGTTAAAGACAGTTCAGCAAACAATTGAAGATTGTTTTTCAAAATATCTTGGGCATAGCAGCTTTAGAACAATTGGAGCAAGTCGCACAGATTCTATGGTTTCAGCAAATCATTCACTTTTTGAAATTATTTCTGAATCTGAAATTGAAGATGAACTTTTTTTAGCTAATTTTAACCAGTTTCTTCCCGCAGATATTAAAGTATTAAAAATGGAAAAAGTGGATAAGGGTTTTAAAATAATCAGTGCTCCTAAAGTAAAAGAGTATTTATATTTTTTCTCTTTTGGTATCAAAAATCATCCTTTTTCAGCTCCTTTTATGACTCATATAAATGAAAATCTAAACCTTGAGCTTATGAAAGAGGCAGCCAAGCTTTTTGAAGGAACGCATTATCTTAAAAGTTTTTGCTTTAAACCGAAAGAAAATCAGAATTTTCAAAGGGAAATTATTCATAGTGAAATTGAAATGAATAATATACTCACAGCTAATTTTTTTCCTGATAAGAGTTATCTTTTTCGAATCAAGGCTAAATCTTTTATGCGTTATCAGATACGAATGATGATGGGGGCACTTTTTGAAGTGGGGATGAACAAACTTACTATTGATGAGTTGAAGAAATCACTTTCCTCGGATGAAAATTTGAAAGTAATGATTGCACCGGCTTCCGGATTGATACTGAATTACTCTCTTATAGAATAATTGTTTAGTGAAAAGCTAGCTGGTTGTGTCTTCTTCTTACATTCATTAGAAACTAACAAAAATGTAATATTTATTTTTTCTATTTATAGTTTTATCTGTGTAAGCTTCTTACTATGAAAAATACAAAAATTGATACCAGCACTTTAAAATATCATTGGGGTAATATAATTGGCATAACTGTCATTCATATTTTAGCTCTGGCCGCTATTCCATTTTTTACGTGGAAGGCTTTTTTAGTCTGCATGATTTTATTTTTTGTTATCAGCCCAATCGGAGTGACGCTTACTTATCACCGTTTGTTAAGTCATAGGGCCTTTAAGGTTCCTCAATGGTTTGAATATTTTTTAGCAACTTTTGGGGCACTCTCTGGGCAAGGGCCTGTGCTTATGTGGGTAGCTGAACATCGCCTGCATCACCGTTTTTCCGATACAAAAAATGATCCCCATAGTGCTAGACATGGAGGCTTTTGGTGGTCACATGTGACACATCTTTTTTATCATAAAGAGTTTGAAGATAATAAAAAACTATGGAGTCGTTATGTTCCAGATTTAACGATCCATAAGTATTATCACTTTTTAAGTAAATATAACTTCGTCGTTGCTCTATCAATTGTTCCGTTTTTGTATTGGATGGGGGGAATGCCATTTGTAATGTGGGGAGTATTCATGAGAATTGCTCTTATGTTGCATGTGACTTGGTTTGTAAATTCTGCAACTCATCGCTGGGGATACCGAAATTTTGATACTAAAGACGATTCAAGCAATGTTTGGTGGGTTGCCATTTTAGCGGCGGGAGAGGGATGGCATAATAACCATCATGCTCAATCAAACTGCGCGGCCCATGGACGTATGTGGTGGGAGTTTGATCTTACTTGGCAATTAATTAAAGGTCTAGAATTCGTGGGACTTGCTACCGACGTAAAATATCCTGGACCTGTTAGACAAGTTAAAGAATGTGAACTTGATAATGCGGTTGAAGTTGTTGCCGATCAATTTGGCAATCAATTCAAAGAAGAGATGCGCGCTTAATTTTAATTTTTTTAATTAGCTACTTTGATAATGGTTTTTAGAAGTGAATTTATCAGAGTAGTTAATTCATCAATTGTTTTCAAATCTATAATTTCACCATCCTTTCCCAGTTTAGATTTTACTTGAGAAATGGCCAAAGTATTTTCAGGTAAGATTTTTGCTGACATCGTTTTTAAAATTTCTATCAATGATTCTTGAGCATAACTTTTGGATTCATATAATGGAGTAGCATTAATGATCCCAATTGCTTTTCCATCTAATTCCCCTGAACTTACAATCCAGTCTAATGCATTTTTGAGAGTGCCAGGAATTCCATGGGCGTATTCAGGAGAGCAAATGAGAATAGCATCGCTTGTTATAATTTCTTGGCGAAAATGTTCCAAAGCGGGATAAATAACCGCTTCTAAGTCTGGATTAAAATGAGGAATGAGATCAAGACCACTAAAAAAAATAATTTCAGAATGTGCCGGTGCTAATATCTTTGCGGCCATTAAGATCGCAGTATTAGAGGAATGAGCACGTAGGCTTCCGGAGATTGCTAAAATTTTAGTGGCCATATAAAATTAAACTTTAAATTTTATTTTCTAGATTCTTGATATTTTTGGTAGGCAGGTCTATCACTAATTCCACCAAGCCATCCACTAATGTTTGGGTATGTTGCTAGATCAACACCGATCATTGGACAAATTGATACTACACTTGCCGTATTGATATCTCCGATCGTAAATTGATCGCCAGCTAAATATTTTTTTCCAGCAAGTGATGTATTTAATACATCCAAAAGTTCTGGAAGTTTTTTCAGATTAGTTTCAATAACATTATTGTCACGTTTATCATCAGGCATAAAAACCTTCTGAATAAAGATTTCAATGATTGGTCCTTGAAGTTCAGAAGTTGCCCAAAAACTCCACTGCATAGCAAGGCCTCGCTCCTTTGGAGTGTTACCTAGAAGTTCTTTTTTATAATTATCTGCAATATAGTAATTGATGGCCATAGATTCAAAAAGAGTTACATCACCATCTACAAGAGCAGGAACTTTTCCCATTGGATTAATTTTTAAAAATTCAGCTGATTTGTGTTCCTTAGTTCTCATATCAACTTCTTTTCTAGTAAATGGCACCCCAGCTTCTTCTAGTGTCCAGATACATCTACCAGCACTTGATCTTGGGCTTCCATAAAGAGTAATCATCATTTTTTCCTTGTTTGTTGGTTGAATACCAGCAATTTTTACCAAATTAATTTTTTCGCGTCTATATGTCTATTCTATATATAAGTAGAGCCATAATGGTGAGTGTAATGGTCTAGTATTTTGGTTTAAGAATGCTCTCATTAAAGCCGAAAAGTAGATACATTAAAAATTTTATCACCAGAGAGAGTACAACAATGGACCCTATGACAGATAGTAAATTCAATATGTGGAGATCATGCGTCGCAGCCGTTCATTTGGATGGTCTTGTTACCAGCAGCGAAAGAAAATGGGTAGAGGAAAAAATTCAAAAATTACCATTATCAAATGAGCAAAGATTAATACTTATTGCCGATTTAGAAACGAAAAATAATTTTGAAGAGGCCTTTAAAAAAATTTCAGATAAAAAAGATTTGGCATTTTTATTAAATACTTTGCGAGTCATATCTTTTCTTGATAATAGTTTTTCAGAAGTGGAGAAAAAGAGTTATCAAAATCTTGAAGCGATAGTTTTAAAAGGAATTAACCTCGAGGCCATAACAGCAGAAATTGAAAGTATGGAACTTGAATCCTATCATGAAAGAGAAGTGTATAAAGACTATAATAAAGCTTCGATCTTTGAACATATCCACCATAGTTTTATGAAATACTTAAACCCTGGTGACTACAAATTTCCGGATAAAAAATAATGAATAAGAAAATACTAATAAGCTTCATTTTATTCCTGCTCACTTCACAAGTTTTTGCCTGGGATCAATCAAGTTATAAAAAATTATCCAAATCAGAATTAAAGAAAAAATTAACTAACATTCAGTATAATGTCACACAGGAAGAAGGGACCGAGCCTCCCTTTAAAAATCCTTTTTTTGATTCTCATCAAGAAGGAATTTATGTTGATGTAATTTCGGGTGAGCCTTTATTTAGCTCAATTGATAAATATGAATCAGGCACTGGCTGGCCTAGTTTTTCAAAACCACTTGTTAAAGAAAATATTGTTACTAAAACTGATAAACAGTTATTTAGTGAAAGAACAGAAGTTCGCAGCAAATATGCCAATTCTCATCTGGGTCATGTTTTTACTGATGGCCCTGCTCCAACTGGATTGCGCTATTGCATGAACTCGGCTTCATTAAGATTTATTCCTAAAGAAAAATTAAAAGAAAATGGTTATGGAGAGTTTGAAAAGATATTTTCAAAAGCACAAAAATAAATGGCCGGATAAGACGCAAGCCAAACAATTAAAAAACGATTAAGTCCAAAGACAAATACATTTAAGAAATGAAATGCAAAGGCCACGAGTAGCCATACACTTACCACTAGATGTTGTTGTATTAGAATTAGTGGAAAGCTTATTTCAAAAATCATAATCAACCAAGATGCACTAAAGTTAAAAGTTTGGTGTTGGGCAAACCATTTGATCCATATGGGAGGATTATAATTAGGTGATTGGATAAAATCACCCAATGCCGATCCTGTTCGCCACGAATTTAATTTTAGTTTAACTAGTCCCGCCATAAAATATGAAGTCGCTGACTGAAGGGCGATGTACCAAAGCACCCCTTTGGTAATTAATAAAGTTGGAAACAGGCCCTGAATACTTAAGGCCATTAATATGATGAGTGACATATAATCACTGCCACCATTAAATGAGCCACGAAATCTTTGAGCGATTAAGAGTGATGAAAAAAATAAAAATAAAAAAAGAGAACCTGCCGGGAAGAAAATAACAAGTAAAGCACAAGATAACCTGATCCATAAAAGAATTGGAAAATTATGCTCGTTAAGAAAGAAATTAAAAACCGCTTGTGCCCAAGATGGGAGAAAGTGCAATTCGACTTGTATCTCTTTCCAACGCCATACACCGCTTTCACTAAAGCTTTCTTTAATCAAAAGATATTCGATTGTTTGAATTAACACAGCAAAGGAAATAATAATCTGCACGAGTCTTATGGCCAAAAGTAAATTCACAAATCTATCCGGTATTGATACTTCAAAACAGGGGAGATCAAGATGTCATCTATTATTTGGAATGATTTTTCATTAAAATTTTTAATATTACTAAGTTTAAATTGAAAATCATTTTCAATTCCTTTTTTTAACATTTCATATCTTACAAAGTTTTCTGTTATTTTATAAGAGACTTGCTGATGAAAAAACTCGAGCTGTTGATCAGGCATTGTTGATAACTCTGATAATAATTGTTGAATGTGTGAATGGTGGGCAAGATAATAATTACCATGAGGGTTTAGGATTAGATGAAACCATTTTATTTTTGGCGCACGTATGCAAATTTGCCAGTCAGTAAAGTGCTCAAGAACTTTAATTCGATAAAGCAAAATAGGGGTATTAACACTTTCATCAAATAATTTCCAAGAAGGAAAAAATGATTTAAATAAATTTAAAATCGGGTTTTCAATATATGGCGTTTTGACCATCGAGAATATTGTAATGGTCAAAAAATAAATTGTTAGCATAATGATGAGGATTATCATTGTGCTAATTTACCAATCAATAGGTTTATAGTCTTTTAAGAATTGACCACACCAGTGTTTACCAGAATTAATTCCATCAATAAACGGATCACAAATTCGAGCAGCTCCGTCGACTATATCTAGAGGTGGCTGGAAATCGTGAACGGCTTGTTTATGTTGAGAAATTTCTGCTGGATCTTCATCCGTTACCCAGCCAGTATCAACTGCGTTCATAAAGATTCCATCTTTGGCAAAGTCGGAGGCCGAAGTGTGGGTCATCATGTTAAGCGCGGCCTTGGCCATATTGGTATGGGGATGGCGGTCTTCTTTTTTAAAACGATAAAATTTTCCTTCCATCGCTGTAACATTCACAATATGTTTTTTTCCAGTGAAATCTCTTCTCATCATAGTGACCAGGCGATTGCAAAGAACAAATGGAGCGATAGCATTAACCAATTGAACTTCGAGCATTTCAGGAGTTTGAATTTCTCCTAGGCGAAGCCTCCAGCTATTAGTTTTTCTAAGATCGACTTGTTGAAGATCAGCATCAAGTTTTCCCACGGGAAAAACTTCTTCTGCAACCAGCGAATTGTCGTAGCTATAAGGCACCTGCGATAATTCAGCAGAAGCTCGAATACCAATCCCAGGTCCTTCTCCATGCCAGACAACAGGTAAAGCTTTTTCAGTTGAAAAATCACCATGTGTCAGTTGGTTCAATTCAGATTTAAAATCTTGGTGATGCTTTAAGATAATTTGTGCATCTTTATTAATATCATGAAAGTTTAATAATTCATTTTCCATTAAGTGTTTATAAAAGCCAGGTGGTCGCCTAACTGTTTGGGCAGCATTATTAATCAAAATATCAAGACGATCGAATTTGTGTTCAATATAGCTGGCAAAAATTTCCACAGAAGGAGTATGGCGTAGATCTAGTCCGTGAATATGGAGACGATCTGACCATTCAGTAAAATCTTTTTCACGAGCAAAACGAAGTGCTGAATCGACCGGGAATCTAGTTGTCGCAATAACTGTCGCACCAGATCTCAACATCATTAAGCTTGCATGATATCCGATTTTTAAACGAGATCCGGTTATGATAGCAACTTGACCAGTTAGATCAGTTCCTTGAAAGCGCTTGTGATAATTAAAATCTCCACACTCTTTGCACATAGTGTCGTAGAAAAAGTGTAATTTTGTAAATTCTGCTTTGCAGACATAACAATTTCGGGCGCTATCAAGTTCAGGAGCATCAGCATACGCTTTATCACTTTCAATTTTTAATTGTTCTGGTGCCATGAACACTGATGCCTCACGGGCACTTCTGATTCCAGTATATGCTCGCTTAAGTCGATTTTGTTCCACCAATTGTTTTTGGCGAAAAAATTTTACTTCTTTCTGGCGCTTTTTAATTTCTTTTTTATCGGGTCTAGAAATTCTACCTGCGGCCGTTAAGAGTGCAACTCGTTGCTCTTCAGTTAATTCGGCCAAAAGTTCACTGTTTTCGACAATCGTTTCAAGAATTGCGACACACTCAACTATATCATTTAGCGAAACATTTTTTCGTGGATTGGTTTGATCATTATTCATATTGATGCTGATTATCATAGTGAGGACTATTTATCAATGAAAGGCCAGAAGGTAAGAAGCGCCAATTACTGTGACGATTAGCGCATTTTTTTTTGCATGATATTATTATTTAATGAAGAATTTATTGTTTATCCCAATTTTTCTGGTTATCGGCCGACTCCATGCCTCCGAAGCTATTGGTTTTTACTCTAAAGGCTCTCTTCTTGGTGCCCAATCCGTCTTTGAGCGTGGAACTCCAATTCAAAAACTTTTTGTGGCCAGAAAACGACTTTATACCACCGATGAAATGCATAATACTTTAAGTATTGCCTCTGAATTTATAAAAAATGAATTTCCCGATTCTGAAATTTTGCAAGTTGGCGATTTGTCGGAACGTCTTGGTGGAGAGGCGATAGGACATGCCAGTCATCAAAATGGTTTGGATGCAGATATTGTTTATTTACGCAGAAATAAATACGTTCAATCCCCAGATGCGAGCAATTGGGATGAGGATTTTATAAGTAATTCGAGACCGAGTAAAAATTTTAATACTGAAAGAAATTTTTTGTTATTTAAATTTCTGGTTAAAAATGCGGCGGTACCTAGGATTTTTGTAGATGCCTCGATCAAAAAATTACTCTGTCAATTTGCTAAAGATAATGGAGAGATTACTCATCCTGAAACGATCGCAACTCTGCGTGCACTAAGACCACAAGATCTTCATCGAACTCATTTTCATTTAAGAATGAATTGTCCGGTCAATGATCACGAGTGTGTGCTACAGAGCGCACCTCAAAGCGGATCGGGATGTGATGATTTATCTATTTTATTAGAAGCATCGGCCGAACTTCATTCTTGCTGAAATCTACAGTCAATATTTTGATGATCTTCTTGAGTTTGAAGCACTCCTTGCATGCCCATCAATTGGTTATTTATAAAATGCAAAAACAAAGTACCTGAAACATTTTCTGAAAGATTAACTCCTTCTTCGCGATATAAAACATGCCCCTTAGCTTCTTCTATTTTTTTATAGAGGACACCTTTGGTGAATGTACTTTTTTCAATTATTTTTGCCATTTCAGATTTGTCTTCTAGATAAACTAGAAAAGTTTCAATTTCACCTTCATCACCATCTTTAAAAAAATGTCTAAGACGATAAATTTTTGAATCAATTTTTTTATGTATATTTTCAAAACGTAGATCGAGCTTTTCATTTTTTTTGAGTTCATCAAGATGGGCATAGTCTTTTTTTAATTTTTCACAGTCAGTTTTTTGATTAATTAGAATTAATTCACGTGCCAAGTTTTTTGTTAAGGCCAAATCTTCTGTGTCTTGAGTAATGATAGGATTGGTATTTCGTGAGGCATTGAGTCTTTTATGGCCAAAGTTTTGAAGCCAGTAAAAAAAGATGTTGATAATAATTATCACCAGCAAAGATATAAAAAATTTGTTTTGTTTTTTCAAAAGCGATTAGTACCAGCGCTTACATTTAGTTGTATTGCTGCTACTTTCTCCCCAGCGTGCTTCAACAGAATCATTAGGATGACTAGACAAAGAACCTTTTAAGATTCTTTTCCAAAGTACTTTCAAATCAATTCTCATCGTCGCTCTATATTGAATTGGACAGGCATGCAGCAAGTCTAGGTTATCGGCATTTTTAATTCCAAATATTATTTCAGAAAATTCTACTAGATTTGCAGAGACTGTATTTATTTCATGAGCATCAACTACTTCAGTGTAGGCCTGTTGATATTTTTCGAACAATTCTTTTAGAGTTTGATCTCTTGCCGGAGTTGAATAGGCATCAAACTCTTCATAGTTCATGCACTTATTATTTATTTCTTTTAAGTGATTTAATCCCTGATTTACGTAATCTATGCGTGCCTGGGCCTCAGAGCAAACAGACTTAAAAAGTCTTGTCATGCGTTGACCTTTTGATTCACTGGTATTGGCAAGGGTCTTCGTTACAAATTTAAAGAATTCAACTTCACCCAATGTCTGGGCAAGACTAAACTGTTCATCTGAAGGACCTAATTCTTTTGGGATTTGTGAAAGTTCAACACCTAAATGTTCAGGCCATCTAAATTTTTTAAATCCAAATGGGCTATTTGGCATATTATCCATTTCTTTGTCTTTTCTTCTTATGAGCGGAAGGCCATGGGCCTTGTTGGCCTGAGTGGAATAAATAACGTCAAAAGTTCCAACAGGATTAATTCCTTTTATATTGTAAGTGTGACGAATAAAATTTCCAAAGCGAGCTTTGATTTTATACATAAACACACTTCCGGGAGTGATGCTTTTAATCGCTATTGGAAAAGTATCAAAGTAAGCAAGATTTTCAGTTCCAACGCTGTCACCGATCTCGTTAATCATTGCAACTAATCGCTGAGCGTTTGTGGGATTTTTATCCCAAGAATTTAGACGATTGTTTATTGTTTTATTGGTCCCTCTAGATCCAGAAGGATTGTAGATTGCAAAAGGAAGATTGTGTTCAAAAGCAAAGATAGCTCTAAAAGCGTAGGACGTATCAGCACAATCAGTACTCACACCATAGTAAGGCGATTTTGGATCTGTAAAAATATTTTCATTAACCGCATTTGATTGCATCCAATTACTAAAATCTTCTTCATATTGAAGACTCCAAACTTGATTATCAGTCCAAACAGCAGCATTTAAATTTGATATTGAAATAAAAAAAATAAAAAACGATAGCATCACAATAAAACGCATGAATAACTCCAGAGAAATAATGATAGCTGTTTCTAGTGAGCTTCGCTTAAAAGGTCAACTCATGTTTCTTCAGAAGAAGATTCGTCTAGCGCAACAATAAATTTTGTTACTTCCTCAATGACAACTTTATCTTTTAAGATTCGACGATGTCCAAGCCCCTGGGTTGTTAATAATTTTGTTTGAGACCATGTTTTATGAATTGATATTGCTGAAAGATAATCGACTGCGTTGTCATTTTGATCATGCACAATTAACGCAGGAAGATTTAGTTTTGAACCAATAACACCAATATTTAATTCTATCGGAGAAATACCAGCAAGCTGCGTAACTTTTTCAAAAAAAATACTTTGTGATTTTTTGCTCAATTTCATCGAAGCGATAAAAAAACTCACTACGCGATCATAAAAAGCCGGGCTTGCTATAAGTATCAAACCTTTTGTTTGCAAGCCTCTGCTGGCCGCTAGTACCGCACACCCACCGCCAAAAGAATGAGCAATAATGGCCTGGGATTTATTTTTTGGACTTAATTCCAATTGAGCATCAATAATAAACTGAGCGTAATGACTTGGGTTGGTTTTATTTCCAGGAGAAATTCCATGTCCTGGGCCATCAAGGGCCACGACTCTAAAATTATTTTCTACTAAGGACTGAGCAAATGAAGCCAGTTGTGTTCCACGTCCATTCCATCCATGAATCAATAGGATCAATTCACCTTTAGGATTTCCCCATTCAAAAGCAGCAATTCCATTTTTTAAAAAATATTTTTTGGAATTTTCATGCCAAAGTTTTTCTGACTCGGGTCTTGGTGTTCTTATAGGTGTCGCAAAAAAATGAAGCGCAATATTTGCCGCAATATTTGGAAAATAGCGCGAAATTTTTTCTAATAAAAAAGGTAATTTTTTTTTCATTTTATCTGTTATGGACGCTCGATAATCGCGGCCACACCCATTCCACCAGCAGTACAAATTGAAATTAATCCGCGGCCACTTCCTTTTTCAGAAAGAAGCTTGGCAAGAGTCGCAATTATTCGAGCACCTGTTGCTGCAAAAGGATGCCCCAGTGCTAAGCTGCTTCCGTTCACATTAAGTTTGTTTCGGTCTATTGATCCCATTGCTGAATCACGTTTTAAATTAGTTTTGCAGTAAGCTTCAGACTCCCAAGCTTTAAGTGTGCAGAGTACTTGGCCGGCAAAAGCTTCATGAATTTCGTAAAAATCAAAATCTTGCAAAGTTAAATTATTCCTTTTTAAAAGTACAGATACTGCTTCTGTTGGGGCCATCAACAGTCCTTCACCTTTAACAAAGTCAACGGCAGAATACTGGGCATCGACAAAATAGGCGAGGATCGGAAGTTGGTGAGCATCAGCAAAATCTTCACTGGCCAAAAGAACGGCCGATGCACCATCGGTGAGTGCTGTGCTATTGCCAGCAGTCAAAGTTCCTTTGCCAGAAAAATCAAAAGCAGGTTTTAATTTTGCGAGTTTTTCTATAGTTGTTTCCGGTCGTAAAATAGAATCTTTTTTTAGTCCTTTAAATTCAAACATCAAGTCTTTAAAAAAATCTCTCTCATAAGCCTTGGCAGCTTTTTGATGACTTTCAAAAGCTAATTGATCTTGCTCGGCTTGAGTGATGCCCCATTCTTGGACCATTAATTCACAATGTTGTCCCATCGAAAGACCAGTTTGTGGTTCTTGAACAATTGGAAATTTTGGTTTGAAGTATTGTGGTTTTAATTCAGCGAATTTTTTTAATTTTCCAATAAGTGTTGGAGCTTTTTGAGCATCCATCATCACCCAGGAAAATTCATGAGGAAGAACCCCAGCGATATCACTATTTGTATCTGTTCCACCGGCCATTCCACTTTCAATTTGAAAGCTTGCAATTTTTAGAGCGATTTGAGCAGCAGTTTCCAATCCTGTTCCACATGCTCTTTGTACATCGTAACCAGGAGTATGAGGATGGAGACCCGATTTTAATACGCACTCTCTTGTCATGTTCCAGTCTTCGGCATTTTTCATGACAGCACCGAGAGCGACGTCGCCCAATTGAACACCTGATAATTTTGTTTTTGCAACTAGATCTTTTAGAGTCGCGGTCATTAATTCTTTGTTTGAGGTTTTAGCGTAGTGAGTAAATGACCTAGTGAATGCAGTTCTACTTCCTGCAATAATGGCCACTGGTCTTAAAAATCTTGGTTCAGTCATATTTATTTCCTTGTACTTATTTTTTAATGAATCAATTCTTAAGAGATTAACATTTATTTATCTTTTTGTGCCTAATAAAAATTAAAGAATAAAAAAGAGCATACTATTTATTCTAAATTTGATATAAAAAATACTATGAATAACACTCCCAACAATAATCCACTTCATGGCGTAACTTTAGAAATGATTCTCAAAGAGTTAGTGGCGTTTTATGGTTTTCCAGAATTGGCAAATTTAATTGATATTAATTGTTTTAAAATAGACCCTAGTATAAAATCTAGCTTAACTTTTTTAAGAAGAACACCTTGGGCAAGAACCAAGGTAGAAAATTTATATGTTTCATACAAGCGAGAATTAAATGTTAAGTAATAATGATATTTTAAAAAAACTGCGAGTAGCCTTATCTTTTAAAGATACTGATATTCTAGAATGTTTAGAACTTGCAGAATTTAAAATGACGAAGACTGAGTTGTCTGCGCTCTTTCGTAATATTGATCATCCTAATTATCAAGAATGTGGTGATCAGGTTTTAAGAAATTTCTTAAATGGCCTGATCATTAAAAAACGCGGAAAAAGAGTAGAACCGAATACTTAAATTTGACGTGCTTTCTCTTCTTGGGATTTTATCCAAAGTCTTGTATCAAATTCATTATTAAATTCCTTAGCTATTTCCTTACCTGATAAATATGTTTTATTGGAGAATCCGTAAGTTTTACGATGGTAAAAATTGCCCTGAAAATGTTCCTAAAATGATTTGGGTTTGTTCATCTATAATTTAAAAATACAGAGTATGGAGATTTTTAAATGCCTAAATCATTGTTTGCAATATTTTCTTTATTTTTATTAATTTCTTGTGCTTCGGCCAAGCATTTACCTGATTTTTCTGATCCATTAAATAAAGATACATTTTCTTTTAGAGAGCCAACTTCCAACGATATTTCTTCGAAAATAACTCTTTGGGGGACATATTATTATCTTCCACAATTATCAGATTCAACTGGAGAGTTTGCACTAAGAGATATGAATAGTATGGAGTTGGGCCCACGTCTTGGATTGTTAGACTGGTGCAATTCAGCTATGGAAGGATCTGTTAGAATCCTCGATAGTAAAGGAATTGCTAAAACTTATAATTATGCTGGAATCACAAATAGCAATTCAGTTGACTGCAAAAAAATATTTAAAATTGATGTAAGCCGAACTAAGTTTAGAGAAGCAAAGGGACCATACGGTGACGGGCTTGACGATTATATTTTGGCTCCTTATCGAACCCTGGCCACTGATGGAAAAAATATTGCACCAGGAACTGTCATTTACATTCCCCAGGCTCGAGGGGCAAAAATAGTATTGAAAAATGGAAGAGAAATTATTCATGATGGTTATTTTTTTGCGGGTGATACAGGGGGAGCTATTAAAGAAAATCATATTGATGTTTTTATAGGCATTCATACAAATGCTCCATTTTTCCCATGGATTAAGAGCAACCAAACTAAAACTTTTGAAGCTTTTGTTATTTCCGATAAAAAAATAATTTCAGATTTGCTTGAACTTCACACGGCCAATTAAGTTGTCTTTTTTATTCTTGATGAATAGATAGCTTTAGTTCTATACTTTTTTAATGATAAAATTCAAAAATTTATTCTTATGCTCAATCCTGGGAGCACTTTTTATTTGGCAAAATTGCAATGCTGAAATTCAAATTCAATCTTATAAAAAAAATTATTCGTGGAAAGCTAATTGGACTTCAGTAATAATAGATGAATTAAAAAAAGACGAATACAGAATTGGCGAATTAGCGATGCTAAATTTAGAAATTAATGAGAATGACTTAGAAGTGTTAGAGTGTAGTGGTTATAACAAGGCCACGCATGATGAAAAAAGTGATTTTTGGGTTGTCTTTTTTTCTGGCTTGGCCAGATCTGAAAGTGGCTTTAATGAAAAAGCCAGATCTCCCATGAGTAGAGGTCACAGAAGTTTAGGACTTCTTCAGCTTGCAAGTGCTACTGCCAAAACTCGTTGTGGAATTTATCCACCTGATTCAAGTGTTCTCGATGCTCAGGATAATTTAATTTGTGGAATTAAGTTAATGTCATGGCAGCTTCACGGAGCGCCTATATCAAGCGATAAGTTTCTAAGAGCTGATCTAGAAGGTCATCTGTTTGGTAAATATATGTTCCAATGGGGACCACTACGTCAAAACGATCATCGTGGCCGCAGAATTTTAACCAACTGGTTTAAGGATCACTTGGAACAACTAAAGTTTTGTCACCAATCATTAAATGATCCAATCTCACATATTTAAATTATCTATTTATTTTATAGGTACTTTCAGATCATACTCAATTTTGAAGTTTAAATCTTAGTTAGATAGGAGTGATTTGTGAGTGATGAAAATGATGAACTTAATAAAAAAAAACCATTACAAGATCCACCCACAAAACCAGAAGTTGTTCCCATCGAACCGGCCGAACCAACATCTCCTATTCGACCAACTGCCTGATTAACTTCGTTATTGCATTGAAAGTTGATATATAATAAAATTCTAGTATGGAGTTTTTATGGAAATCAACTCTCTGGCCTTTCAGACGGATTTATATTTTCATCGCTTCACTGGAATTGTTCTAGAATACGATAATTTTTTAGTTGTAAAAAATCCTAGAAATCCCACTTTTTTTTGGGGAAATCTGCTATATTTTAAAGATCCACCTGATCAGCTTGCACTGAATAATTGGACAGATCTTTTCAAGAAAGAATTTCAAGATATGGATGTTCAGCATATGACCTTTGCTTGGGATGCCCTCGATGGTGAAGAAGGCAGCGCCATTCATTTTGTTGAAAATGGATTCAACCTCGAAAAATCTTTAGTTATGATGGCCGACGATATTTATCGGCCAGCAAAGATTAATGAAAAGTTCAATATTCGGGTTATAGAAAGTGAGCAAGATTGGAATCAAGTAATCGACAATCACGTAGCGTGCCGGGCCCCACATTTTAATAAATATTCATACCGCAAATTTTCATCTAAACGAATTGCCGACTATCGCTCGATGGTTAACAGCACTTGTGGTGTATGGATGGGAGCTTTTCTTGACGATAAGCTCGTTGGTGATTTAGGTTTATTTTATGAAAATGGCGTGGGTAGATTTCAAGTGGTTGGTACTCATCCAGATTTTAGACGTATGGGGGTATGCTCAACCTTACTTTATAAGTCATGCCTTTATGGTCAAAAATATTTTAATATTTCAAAATTCATTATTGTGGCCGATCCTGATTATCATGCTGCTAATATTTATCAATCGATTGGTTTTTCGACTAGAGAAATCCAAATTGGTTTGTGCAAATTCAATAAAGAAGTTTGGGTAACTTAAATTTAATTATTTTTTAGTATAGGCGCAATAACCCGGGCGAGGTCCAATCTGGGGATGATTCCGGCACGTATCCGGGCGTGTTTCATATTGAGTACATTTTTTATTTAAATCTAAAAAATAACAAGAGCCATCGGGTTTTTGTTTGAGTGTGAACATTTTAGAACTTGGGGTATATCTTAAAATGGCCGGGTGTTTGAGGGCGTCTTTTATTTGCTCCCGTTCATTTAATTGAAGATGAAATTCATCTAGAATATTTAAGCGTATTAGGTCACTTACTCTGACTTCAACCGGCATATAACAGCAAAGTCCCATACAAGAATCACACAGTCCTTTTTTGTATTTGGTCCATCCTTGCAGATCGTTTAATTTTTCTTGTATATTTTTTTTCATAATTTTATTCGAAAGATTTTTTAGTCGCAATTAAGAGCATTGCTATTAAAATTAAAAAACCTCCAAGAAGTTGAACACCCTTAATGCTTTCCCCTAGCAATGTGGTGGCAATTATGACACCAAAAATAGGCTCAGTTGTACTAAGAATTGAAGCTTCGGTTGAAGTAATTTTTTGAAGTCCTGCTAAAAATAAAGTCATTGCCATTAATGAACAGATAACTGACATACTGATAATAAGTGGATAATTTTTTATCAAAATTTCCATAGGTCGATGAATATTATGTGAGAAGTGGATAATAGATAAAATAATTCCTGCACCTAATTGCACAAAAAAGGAAGAGGGAAGTGCCGGAATTTTACTGAGATATTTGCGTGAAAAAATAATATATAATGAATAAAATAAAGCAGAGGAAAAACCATAAACTAAAAAAACGGGTCTACTTATACTCCATTCTCCCCAAACTAAACCCATTAATCCAATTGAAACTAAAATTAAGGCCAAGATTCCTTTCCTTCCCATTTTTTCTTTTAAAAAAATTCGAGAAAAAATAGTTACTAAAACTGGATAAGTATAAAGCAAAAGTACTGTTAACGAAGCAGACAGTCCAGTCAAGGCCATAAAGTAAAAACTAGAAAATAATGCATATCCAAAAATTCCAAGCAAAAGTGAGGATATGATTTCAAAACGATTGAGCATGAAAAATAATTTAGGTTTGGTGAATACAATCAAGAGGCCAGTTAAAACAGCGGAGATAAAATATCTTAAACTCAATAACTCGCCAGGAGTAATTTGCTGAGCATAGGCCATCTTTCCAAAGAAACCCAGAAAAGCAAAGCATACCCCAGAAAAAATTATTTGAATAAATCCAATTTGGCGAACAGTAATTTTCATTTAAATGAAGTATAGCAGATAATTAAATAGGCAGGCCACCTTCGTTCATTAAATTTTCAATAGGGCCAGTCTCCGTTAATTCTACTTCAATCACGGGAGTATTTTCATTAGTTTCTTTTTTTCGAACAATGCTAAGGAGTTGAGCAGCTGCTGCGCTGGCATCGTCTGCGGCATCTTCAAGCGTATTAGAATGCGAGCGAGGATTAAGTATTATTTTTTTATCATTATAAATTTTCACCTTGGCCCATCTGTAGGTAACAGGGGCCAGTTCTTGAGCACCTTCAAGTTCGGCTTGTTTAAAGTTTTCAATAGCAGTATGTAGTTTTGATTTAGCAATACTTTTTCGATCATTATTTTCAATCATAAAAACTCCTTACGACTAGTTCTCAAGCCATGTTCTATTAAGTTTATAATGATTAAAAATACAAAATTTAAATGCGTTGAATATTTATTTTAGCTGAGCTTAATTTACCAATGAAAAGACCTAATAAAGAGACACCAGAGATTCCCAGACACCATGCCAGAGTCCAATGCTTTTCAATAAGAATACCACTTACGAGCGGACATATTATTTGAGCGATAGACATTAGGGTTTGACTCAGTCCAAAGACTAAACCTTGATGTTTTGGACTTGCATTTTGTGAAAGTAGGCCAGTTATAGCAGGACGAACAATAGCATTTCCAAATGTATTAATAGATATTCCTACTAAAAAAATGGATAAGATTGGAGAAAATCCCATAACAAGTAAAGCGAGAGCAGTGGATGCAAAACCCACTAACATAATATTTATTTCACCAATTTTTCTTACGAGATGGCCCATTAAGAATAATTGAATAAATAATGCAATGACACCCACATATGAAAGTAAAAGCCCAACTTCTTTGGTTGTAAAAGGATGGCCTTGCCATGTTAATTCTCTTTCACAAAATAAGGCTAAACCTGACATGTATAAGGAAAAACTTATTGAAAAAATAAAAAAGACAGCAAAACATTCTCTAAGTACGGGAGTATTAAGCAAATGTAGATAACTTTTTAATTGCTCAATAACTCCATTTTTAGTTTTCATTTCATGAGATTTTTTTACTTCTTTTAAAAAAAGAGTTGTGCCAATTATGCTTAGAAAAGAAAGTGCAG
This sequence comes from Bacteriovorax sp., assembly GCA_030654205.1. Lineage (GTDB taxonomy): Bacteria > Bdellovibrionota > Bacteriovoracia > Bacteriovoracales > Bacteriovoracaceae > Bacteriovorax. Next base: position 19,524 of record JAURXW010000297.1, on the reverse strand, counting down.
CGGAGGCCCAAATAGGGGCAGCATGTCCAAAATGAACTAAAATTCCTGAGATGGCCGGGCCTAATATAAAGCCTAGTCCAAAAGAAGCACCGATCATTCCCATGGCACGCGTTCGGTTTTGAGGCTCAGTCACGTCGGATATATAAGCTTGTGCCACAGTCATATTGCCAGCAGTGATTCCATCGATAATTCTTGAGAGAAAAACTACCCAGAGAATATTTGAAAGTGCGAGAATTACAAATCCAATGAAGGTACCTGTTTGACTAATTAATAAAACAACTCTGCGGCCATATCGATCTGATAGATCGCCCAAAATTGGTCCAGAAATAAGTGAACAAAGGCCATAAATTGAGGATAACATTCCAACTGTGAAAGGTGATGCTCCCAAACTTTCGGCGTAAAAAGGCAGCAGTGGAATCATTATGGTAAATCCCAAAATATCTACAAAAACAATTAGTAATACAGTTAAAAGAGCACCATTCTGCTTTAGATTCATAAGACCCTTAATAAATTTTATCGATGAGCGCGAGTACAGCTTTTGGAATTTCTAATTTAATCCAATCAAGTTGCAAATTATTTTTAAGAAAATTATTGGCAGCTATTTCATCCATTCGATGAGCGTTCTCTCTAGTTTCTAATAATTGAGTATTTGAATGACAAAGGCTTCCATTGTCATTTTCAATTTTGGGATTAAATCCAAGACAGCCATAGGGCTTTAGGTCTTTTTTAATAGTACAGCCTTTTGATCCGGGAGCAAAAAAAGGACAGGTATAGGTTTTGCGAAGTACGGAATTAATTTTTTTTCCCAAAAAAATTTCATGATCAAGGCGATAGTCTTGGATATTTTTTTTTAAATTATTTTTAATTTCAAATAAATTATCATCGGTAATTTCGAGAGAAAGAATTATTTCAAAAGCTTCGATTGGAGTAATTTGCATAGAATTTGCACTAAAAGTGCAACAAGTCCCACTACAATTAAAGCAATGTACCTTTTGATTTGTTAATGATGACATTTCATCAATAAGTAACTTTCTTCGCTCGCGTCCTAGTTTTGTACCAAGTTCAGCATAGAGCGAATTTTTAATGTTAAAGACTTTTGACATACTTTTATTTTAATAGTGTTACAGAGGGATTGGAAAGGAGATTGAAAAGGAATATTGTCAGAGTTTTAGGATTCTATTACGATGTTTAAACTATGGAACCTTTTAAAAATCTGTTCAATTCTAAGTCATCTGAAAAAATTGCTTTAGCAATACTAAGAAGTTATCCAAAATTTGACTCAAAATCTTTTTTAAAAGGTATTGGGCCAATGCTTGAACCTTTGGAGTTAAAAGAACGAGTTAATTTTTTAACTCGACGTTTATATGAATTTTTACCAACAGATCCAAAAAAATCTATTCCCATTTTGCTGAAGGCCACTAAACAAAATGAAAAAGATACAGTCGGAATTTCTCAGTTTACCCTCTGGCCATTGACTCATTTTATTTCTATTTATGGATTAGAAGATTTTGATTTGTCCATGAATGCCCTTAAGCAAATGACTAAATTATTTACCAGTGAATTTGCTGTTCGAGCTTTTTTTGAAAGAGATCAAGCTTTAACACTCAAATTTTTTAAATTATGGCTCAAAGATGAAAATGAACATGTAAGACGATTAGTTTCTGAAGGCTCAAGACCGCTACTTCCTTGGGGACAAAAACTACATGGATTCGTTATGGATCCAGAACTTACATGGGTATTTTTGGAAAAGTTAAAAAATGATCCTTCAGAGTATGTTAGAAAATCAGTTGCCAATCATATTAACGACCATTCAAAAAATCATCCCGAATATGTAATTGAGAAATTATTAACTTGGCACCATTCAAAAAAGAAAACACATGAGTTGGACTGGGTAATAAAGCACGCCAGCCGGACTCTAATTAAAAAAGGTTATAAAAAAGCTTTTTTACTTCATGGTGTGGCCGCTTCTAATATTGAGCTTCTAGAACAAAAAATTTTAACAAAAAAAATTATTTTGGGTGAAAGTTTAAAAGTTAAAATAACATTAAAAAATCACTCTAAAGAACCAGCTTATATTATTCTTGATCATGAATTGCATTTGTTAAAATCAAATAATAAACATGGCCTAAAAGTTTTTAAAGGAAAAAAAATTACTTTAGAAGTGGCCCAGGTGATGACAATTGAAATGTCTATTCCTCTCAAGTCCGTGACAACGCGAGTTTACTATTCTGGTGAACAATTCTGGAATATTAAAATAAATGGAAGTACACAAGTGGCACTCCCATTTATTTTGAAACTTACATAGCCTTCATATCAAGTACAAAACGATATTTGACATCACTCTTGAGTGTGCGCTCAAACGCTTCATTTACTCTGCTGGGTGGAATTAATTCAATATCACACCCAATATTATGACTGCCACAATAGTCGAGCATTTCTTGAGTTTCTGGAATTCCTCCAATGAGAGAGCCCGCTAATGTTTTTCTTCCAAAAATTAAATTGCCTACTTCAATATGAGGTGGAACTTCAGGAAGACCTACAAGGACCATTTTTCCATCACGTTTTAAAAGTTGGAGATATAAGTTGAGATCATGTGGTGCTGAAACAGTATCAATTATAAAATCAAATTTACCAGCATGAGTTTCTAGCAAAGCCGTGGGATTTGTGGTGATGGCCATCTCGCTAGCACCAAGTCTAATAGCATCTTCTTTTTTACTAATTGAGCGACTAAAAACTGTTACCGTTGCTCCAAAAGAGTGAGCAAATTTAACGGCCATATGGCCTAGACCTCCAAGGCCCACGACACCAACTTTTTGTCCGGGACCAACACCCCAATGACGAAGAGGAGAGTAGGTTGTTATACCAGCACAAAGTAGTGGAGCTACTGTTTTTAAATCTAAGTTTGGTGGAATTTTTAAAGCAAAATCTTCACTTAAAACAATGCATTTTGAATAACCACCAAAAGTTCTAGTGACGCCATCTTTTTCGATGCTATTATAGGTTCCAACTGAACCATTTGCACAAAATTGTTGAAACCCTTCTTTGCAGTTGGCGCAAGTTCTACAAGAATCTACAAGACAACCGACTCCAGCAAGATCACCGATTTTAAATTTAGAAACATTGGATCCAATTTTGGTTACATGGCCCACGATTTCATGACCGGGAACCATAGGATAAACAGCGTTGCCCCATTCATTTTTAACTTGATGAATGTCTGAGTGGCACACACCACAATAATCAATTTCTATTAAAATATCATTTGGACGAGGCTCTCTGCGGGTAAAATCATAAGGTACAAGGGGAGTATTAAAATTAATTGCTGCATATCCGGAAGTTTTAATCATTTTTTTTCCTTGGTTGATGAGTTAGAAATCTTTGAAAAGATAGCACAGTGGTGAAGGGAATTCGTCATCATCTTTACTTAGGCAATCATTTTTTAGTTATTCCCGACTGATCTAGTTGCTCAAAATGAAAACTTCATCCCGTAGAAGCATGGTCTATCATGACAAATGATGGGGATTGATTGATAATAATGGGATCAATCTTGGAGAAAAGCTATGTCTGTTTCTATAACACGAAATCCCAATCTTACTAAAACAAGAGGGGAAAAAAATTTTCAATCCGAATTACAAATTCATTTTGGCAAAAATTGGTGGACTGGTTTATCACCTGAAAATTGCCCTGGTTTTGATAAAGAAAGACAATGTTTAGACGCTCTTCCATTATTGAATTTAGATATTTGTAGCCGCGAGGATGTGCTCGATTATTTTAATAACTCTTGGACTTTAACTGAATTACTTTTTCAAGGATTAAAAACAGAAACTGTGTACATGCGCCCTCCTTACCATGGACTTCGCCATCCCCTTATTTTTTATTATGGCCATCCAGCCGTACTTTATTTAAATAAATTAAGACTTGCAGGATTTTATCCAAAGCCTATAAATCTTTACTTAGAAAAAGTATTAGAAACAGGTGTTGATGAAATGTCTTGGGATGATATGAGTAAAAATGAAATGGAGTGGCCAAATGTAGAGGCCGTTCACGAGTACCGCAAAATAGTATATGCGCTCGTTTCTGAAACTATAAAAACTCATCCTGATTTAGAATTTTTAGACCGAGAAAAAGGAAATAAGCCATTGCTAAATTCGCCTTGGTGGGCCTTGTGGATGGGGATGGAGCATGAAAAAATTCACTTTGAAACTTCTAGCGTTTTAATCCGAGAATTGCCAATTGAGTACGTGGAAACACCAAGATATTGGGCGCCTATTCACCCTTCAAAATTAAATAATGAGACTCATGAGAATTCATGGTTAAAGCAAAACGGTGGAACAGTTATTATTGGAAAACCAAAATCAGCACCCTCATTTGGTTGGGATAATGAATATGGTGAACGAATTGTTAATATTCGTGATTTTCAATACACCAAATTCCAAATCACAAATCGGGAGTATTTTGATTTCGTGGCCAGTGGAGCTTATGTAAATGATTCCTTCTGGAGAGAAGAGGGAATTTTTTGGAGAAAATATAGAAATACCAAACGTCCAACTTTTTGGTGCGGCACAGGACCAGAGGGCTCACACGAATATGAATTGCGAACTATTTTTGAAATTATACCAATGCCATGGAATTGGCCTGCAGAAGTAAATTTTCATGAAGCCGCTGCTTTTGCCAATTGGAAAAATGAACAAGATAAAAAAACATTAAAAACAAAACTTCATTACCGCTTATTTACCGAAGCAGAATTTGATTCACTTAGAAATGGTGATACTGACCCTGTTCTTCAAAAAAAGCATTTTAGAGATGATCATAAAATAAACGACTTCAAGGCTAATTTTAATTTTAAGTGGTCAAGCTGTGAAAACGTCACGGAAGAATTATGCGGAAATGCGTGGCATTGGGTAGAGGATCAATTCAACCCACTTACTAATTTTGAAATTCATTCTTTGTACGATGATTTTTCAACTCCCTGCTTTGATGGAAAACATCATATGATTTTGGGCGGATCATTCATCAGCACCGGTCATGAAGCAAGTCGATTTGCTCGTTTTCATTTTCGCCCTCACTTTAATCAACACAGTGGATTTCGTTTGGCAGCAAGTCTTGATGGAAGTTTTGACAACGGGGCAGTTAAATTAGTTAAGTCTGATGAATACATTCATCCACGTCGTGAAAACGTTCTCGATCAAATGATGGTTAAAAAAGATTGGTGGAAAAAAATAGACCAGCCACTGGAAATGAATGAGGAAGAAATAAAAACTCTATTTACCCAAACTCAAGTTGAAGTTTTGGGTTATATGAAAAACTTTGAAAACATGAGTCCAATGGGATTGGCCCATGATCCGAACACAAATGGATTAAAAAAAGATTTTATTTTACCTTATCAAATGACAAAAAATTTTCCGGAACGCCCTGAAAATTATAACTCTCTTTTAAAATTAATTTTTAATGAAATGGCCCCACTTTCTCAACTTCCAGGACATCCGGGATTTGCCGCTTATGTGGCCGGTAGTGGAAATGTAATTTCCAATACCGCACAGTTAATAGCTCAAACTCTTAATCCATTTTCAGGGCACTATATGATGGCCCCAGGCCTTGTGGCACTTGAACAAGAGGTTATAAAATGGTTTATCAGCTTGATGGGCTACTCTGAAAAATCTGCACTTGGCTATTTAACGACTGGTGGGAGTTCTGCCACCATGAATGCTTTAATTATGGCCCGTTTAAATAAACTAAAAGGTTTTGATTACTCAAAAGTAACTGGTTACATTTCCAACGAAGCCCACCATTGTGTGGCCAAAGCCTGGGTGATGTTAGGATTTAAAAAAGAGAATCTTAGATTAATTAAAGCTCAAAATTTTAAAATGAATATTAAAGAATTAGAAAAAGTTATTGCCGCAGATACTCAGTTAGGATTAACTCCTTTTTTCTTAGTTGGAACAGTCGGCACTACGAAAACCGGAAGTGTTGATAATATAAATGCACTGGCCGATATTGCAGAGAAAGAAAATTTATGGCTACATGCTGATGGAGCCTACGGTGCTTTATTCATGTTGACACAAAAGGGGCGAGAACTTTTGAAAGGCATTGAGAGAGCGGATTCTATCGCTCTAGATCCACATAAAGCACTTTCAATTCCTTATGGAACAGGATGCCTTCTTGTTAAAGACAGCAATAATATGAGTTTTGATTATATCTCAGATGATTCCTATATGCCGCCAAAGCCTACAATCGGAGATCATGATTACGCTGATATTTCTCCCGAACTCTCAAGAGACTATCGAGGTCTAAGAGTATGGTTACCGATTAAAACTTTAGGCATTGCACCTTTTATTTTAAATTTAGAAGAAAAATTAAATTTAAGTACCTGGCTTTGTGAAGAATTAAAAACTATCAACGAACTAGTTATTATCAGTTCACCAGAATTAACTATTTTAGCCTTTGCTCATAAAAATGGCGATGAAAGTACTCGTGAATTAATGAGAAAAATCAATACTAAAGGAACTCTTTTTTTATCATCATGTATGCTTGAAGGAAAACTCGCGATTAGAGTTTGTTTATTAGGATATCGCTTGCACTTTAATAGATTAGAAACGGCCGTTAATGAAATTCGTGAAATGGCCAGCCAGTGCTAAACGAATATAAGTCGTCATTTTTTCGCCAAAATAATCTTCTGCATTTAAATAATGCGGGGCTAGCACCTATTTCAAAACCTGCACGCGATAAAGTTCTTTATTGGGGAAATCGTTTTTACGAAGAAGGATTTTATACTGATCACGACTATATGTTGGATGTATTAAATTCTAGAATTTCTTTATCCCAACTTATTGGTTGTGATTCTCGCGAGATTGCTTTTTTTCAAAGTACTGCTGGAGCGATCGGGCAATTAGCTTTTCAGTTTCCACTTCTTCCAGGTGATGAAATCATTACCTGGGATCAAGAATACGCTTCCAATCTTTATCCTTGGCAGGAAGCTGCCAAACGTTCGGGGGCTCAATTAATAACAATTAGCTCTGACAAAAATCTCACGACACCCGTAGAAAAAATTTATGAGAAAATTTCAGACAAAACAAAAGTAATCGCCATTTCATGGGTTCAATTTTTAACTGGTGCACGCACAGATATTCAGGCACTTTCAAAAATTACTCAAGAAAAAAATATTTTTCTTTTTTTAGATATTATGCAAGGTCTTGGTCTTCATCCCTTTAATATGAAGGAGTGGGGCGTTGATGCTGTGGCCGGTGGAAGTCACAAATGGTTAACTTCACCAGTGGGAGTTGGTTTTTTAGCTCTCGATATGAAACATATAAATAAAATAAAACCGCATAATGTAGGGGCCAATACTTTTGGAACTTGTGATGATCCTACTGATCTTTTTTGTGAACCGAAAAAAGATGCCTTGAAATTTGAAGCAGGCTCCAAACAAGTTTTAGAAATTGCAGCACTTGGAGCTTCGGTTAATTTAATTTTAAAAACAAAAGTTTCAGTCATTGAAAAAGAAGTTCTGCGACTTTCAACAAAATTAAAAAATGGTTTGTTAAATTTAGGGTATGAAGTTCATCACAACCAAAGCTCTATTGTAAATTTTATTCCTAGAGTTGATAGTGCCGCTAGGCTTGCCAGTCTTCCCTGTAATTTTGCGTTAAGAGGACCAGGTATTAGACTTTCCCCGCATGCATTTAATACAGATGAAGATATCGAAAAAGTTCTCACTGTGTTGAAATAATATTTTTAATATTTTTCTTGTCGACTTTTCTTTTTATCACTATGAGATTTCTTTTCATTTAATCTTTTATTCACAGCAGATCGGCTAGGTTTTGTAGGCTTTCTAATTTTAGGTGCAACGGCCACGGAATCAATCATTTCGTGAAGTTTTTCGATTGCATCAGTTGAATTTAAATTTTGTGAACGAGTTTTTTGACTAACAATTGTAAGTATTCCATCTTCACTTATTCGGTTATCATATTTTTTGATAAAGCGCTCAATCACATCTTTTGGAAGTGATGTATTGGCAAATACATTCCATTGGAGAGTGGCCTTGGTGCTTACTTTATTGACGTTTTGTCCACCAGCACCCGAGCTTCGTGAGAAAGTGAAAAAAAATTCAGCAGCAGGTATTTTAAATTTTAGCATTTTAGTTGTTTAAATTAAGTTTAATAAATTTTTCTAAAAATTTGTTATCGTAAGGAAGTTGTAAAACCTCTTCAATAATATAAATTTTTTCATCTTTATCCAATTTGATGTCAGCTCGTGGAGTTATCCAGCCCCAACTCCAATGAGATTTATTTTTAATTGGCGAGTTGTGTCCAACTCTCACTCCCAGATAGATAAGATCTGCCCATTTTTGTCCTGCGATATCTTGTACGCAAGCATGAAGTCGCAAATCTGTTTGATCCATATCCGAATGATCACCGCCAAACCAATAGCGCATATCATGCTCCAAACAGCAATGTCTCCAGAGCCCTGGTTTAGATGGTGGGCCATCAATAAACATCGTGCAACCATCACTTTCAAAATTTTTAAGTGAAGAATCTATAATAGTAATTGATTCGGCCTGTCCTAGGATAGGAAGAAAAGCGAATAGATTAAAAAATATTATAAAACTTAAGTAGGTCTTCATTTGAAAATGATAAACGTTTTAATCATATGCTGAAAGGGAATATGCAAAAAAATAGTCATTGAGCATTATAAGTAGTCAATTACAGATAAAATACAAGCTTTTCTCGACTTTTTAAAAAAGTAGATCATGATAATTGCTAAGAGAATTTTATCATGGAGAATAAAGATGAAACTAATGACAGGACTAAGCGTTTTCTTGATGCTCTCAACTAATACTTTTGCAGACGATACAATGAAAATTACAGTTGGAACTCAAAGCTATCACTGTGAACTAGGTTCAACTCTTGATTGCAAGGCCGTCAATGAGGTTCAACAAAAAACTATCATGCTTAAAAAAAATGGAGGCAGTATTGGTGTAGAAGACAAACCTCGTGCCCTATCAGCGGACGCTATCACTTCGTTAAATGGAACTAATGTTGTGTATGATGTCACTATTTGTTCAGCACAATCTTGTTCAATAAGCACCCTGACAACTGATTCTGCCGGAAAAATTAATCAAGTTATTTCTGGGCAATATAATATAACTCAAAAATCTTTTGATATAATTGGATTTTTTATTAGTTCTCAAGCCGGCGTGGCCAATTTACAAGAAATAGTGCTTTCAAAGCTTGGAAAATTAAAATGAGCGAAGGATTAACGGGCTTAAAAGCTGAAGACTTAAAAGAAATTGAAAAGCGTCTTCAGGAAGCCAAAGAAAAAGCAAGTGAATTCATTCGAACTTATCCTCTGACGTCAGTAGCAATAGGTGTCAGCGTGGGATATTTTTTAAGCAAATTATTTTCAAGAAAATAAAAGGAAACGGATGGATTTTTTTAAAATGATAGAGCTTTTTTTAAATTTTTTCATGGGACAAAGACAAAAAATAGGCGAACGATCTCACGAAATCTCAATTGAAATTCTTAATCAAATTAGAAGAATTTTGATTTTAGTTGTCATAACTTTGGGTGCATTGACTCTTTTTTGTATGGGAATGAGCCATCTTATTGAAAGAATCTTAAATAAATTAGATGAAGGGATCTTTGTCTTTACTCCAGCTATTGGAGTTATTCTTTGTTTCTTATTAATATGTATTGGTGTTTTGATTTATTCTACCAATAAAAATGTTTGGTTAGATATTTTTAAGAAAGAAAAAGTTAGTGAACCAGCTCCGAGCCAAAATCCAATAGGCACTCAGATTGAATCGGTTATTTCATTACTGATATTAGATTTTATTAAAGAAAGAGAATTTGCCAGAGAGCATAAAAAAGAGAGAAACAATCATGGTGATGAACGAAATGAATAAGGAATATTTTTTTAAAAATATTTTTAAAATCCTAATTGCATTAATTATTGTTTGTTCGTTCCTATATATTCTAACTCCTTTCTTCTTCCCAATCCTTTTGGGGGGAATTTTAGCCATGGCCTTTAGTCCTTTTGTTCGATATTTTATAAAAAAAGGACATAGTCGAAAACTATCTTTGATTGGCTTAACTTTTCTTTTATTTATTCTTGGTGCTGCCCCTATTTCTGTAGTTTTTATACGTGGAACAAAGGCCGTCAGTACTTTTTTAACAGAACAATCCCTTATCGTAACAAAACATAATATTGAAGATCGTATATATGCGGTACTTGATAATTTTTCAGAATTAAATAGTATCGATCCATTTGTGGTTCGAGAAAAGTTTGATAGTTTTATGACGACAGCAGGAAGTTATTTACTTAATTTCTTCAGTAATTTTTTAACCCAAATACCGGATATATTTCTATTAGGTTTTATCACAATATTATCATTTTATTTTTTTCTAGCCAACGAGGACAAAGTTCGGAAAATCTTTGATCGCTATTTTTATTTTTCAAAAGAAAATGGAGATAGATTTATTATTTTACTTAAATCAAGTTGCAAGGAAGTTTTTTTCTCTAATGTACTAACCGGGATAGTTCAAGCGAGTATTGTAGCAGGTGGAGCATTTTTTTGTGGAATAGGAGATGCATTTATAATTTTTATTTGCACTTTTTTTCTTTCATTCATACCTTTGATTGGTGCAGGTCCATTTTCTTTTGCGATCGCCATACTTGCGTTTGTGGAACATAAAACTGGGGCAGGAATCGCAATGATTGTAGTGTCAATTATTTCTGGTATAGCAGATAACGTTGTTCGTCCATATCTTAATAGTCTTGGAGAAGTTGAAGTTCATGGCTTCATTACATTTTTAGCAATTATTGGTGGAGTATTTGTTATGGGGCTTCCTGGTTTATTTATCGGGCCTTTACTTTCTTCACTTACTTTTGGAGCTCTGCCGATTATCATGGATGATTTTTTCCCTGAAAGAAGTCACGAATAAAACGGTATGAAATCTACTACAAAAATTGAAAATTTGGTCTTAATGACACTTTCATTTTTTGAACCTATGACTTTTTCTCAAGTTATTTTGGATTTTGATAATGATCTCCTCAAAGATTTTCCAGAATTTGATAAAGTGGAACTTCAAAAAATATTAAATTTGCTTGAAAAAAAGAAGCTTATTAAAAAAATTTTGATTGATAAGGAAATGGGGTGGATAAGAATTCATCCAAAAAGATCTTGGTTAAGCAGCTTTTTGGCCAATTTTGGAATAAAGCTCTAAACAACTTTTTATTTTGAAAGTTTTTGCTATGTAAAAATGACCATTTTTACATCCATTTGATATCCTTTTTGGCATGTCTTAGCTATAAACCTTCAATGAAAATAGAAAAAACTGCTCCCACTCAAGAGATAAATCAAACCACTACTACAGGTTGCTCAGCGGAGCTACCGATAACATCGTGGCTACCAACGACGGCGAAAGAAGCTAAAAAACGTGGTTGGACACAGTTGGATGTAATATTAGTTACAGGTGATGCTTACGTTGATCATCCGGCCTTTGGGGCTGCAGTCATGGGACGTCTGTTAGAATCGATGGGCTTAAAAGTGGCCATTATCGCTCAGCCTAATTGGCAAGATGATCTTCGCGATTTTAAAAAACTTGGTGCTCCAAAATATTTTTTTGGTGTGACTTCAGGTAATATGGACTCGATGGTTAATAAGTATACTGCTGGAAAACGTAAGCGATCCGAAGATGCATATACCCCGGGAGGATCTCCCGATCACCGTCCAGATTATGCCACCTCAGTTTATTCAAAAATACTAAAAGATATTTATCCTGAAACTCCCGTGATGATTGGCGGAATAGAGGCCTCTTTAAGAAGAGTCACTCATTACGATTTTTGGAGTGACAAGCTGATGCCAAATATTCTGTCAACATCAGGCGCAGATCTTTTGGTGTATGGGATGGGGGAGCAGCCACTAAAAGAAGTGGTGAGGTTAATGTTAGAAGGAGTTCCATTTTCTGAAATGAAGACAATTCCTCAAACCGCATTTTTAGTTGATCAAAAAGAAAAACTTCCTATAAGTAATATTATGTGGGGTGATCAAGAATTAACTTCTCATGAAGAGTGCCTGGTAGATAAAAAAAAATACTCTCGCAATTTTATGTATGTGGAAGTTGAATCCAATAAGCAATTTGCTAACCGTTTAATTCAAAAAGTTGGCAATAAGACTTTAGTTATTAACCCACCATTTCAAACAATGACTGAACAAGAAATTGATTCATCTTTTGATTTGCCTTATACCAGATTGCCACATCCAAAATATAAAGAACGTGGAGCTATCTCTGCTTATGAAATGATTAAGTTTTCACTGAACACTCATCGTGGTTGTTTTGGTGGTTGTTCTTTCTGCACTATTTCTGCTCATCAGGGAAAAATGATTGCTAGTCGATCAAAAGATTCCATCATGAAAGAATTAGAAGAAATTGCAAAAATGAAGGACTATAAAGGATATATAAGCGATATGGGTGGACCTTCGGCAAACATGTACCAGATGAAAGGAATTGATCAAGCTGTTTGCGATAAATGTGCAGCTCCCTCATGTGTGCATCCTGTAATTTGTAAAAACCTAGATGCTAATCCAGAAAAAATGACAGAGCTTTATAAAGAAGTTGCGGCCCATCCAAAAGTGAAAAAAGCTTTTGTAAGTTCTGGCCTTAGATATGATTTAATGTTTAATGAAAGATCTTTGGATCCAAAAAAAGATGAAGAATATGTTGATCAGTTAATCACTCATCATGTTTCTGGAAGATTGAAAGTAGCTCCTGAGCATACTGAGGATCATGTTTTAAAAGCAATGAGAAAACCGGCATTCCATTATTTTGAAACTTTTAAAAAGAAGTTTGAAGAAATAAGTCACAAAAAAGGAATTCGCCAGGAAATTATTCCTTATTTTATTTCTTCACATCCGGCCTGCACTCCAGAAGATATGGCAATGTTGGCCATTAAAACCAAAAAATTGGGATATCGCCTTGAGCAAGTTCAAGACTTCACGCCAACTCCTATGACAGTTGCAACAGAGATTTATTACTCTGGGTATCATCCATATACATTGAAAGAAGTTAAGACAGCTATAAGTTTGGATGATAAAACTCGCCAACGAACTTTTTTCTTCTGGTATAAGCCTGAAAATAAAAATTATGTTAAAAATTACCTGGCAAAACATAAGCTATTTGATTTGGCCAAAGAACTCTTTGCTTAGTTAATGGTCTTTTTTTGTCTATCATTACAAATTTTTTATTATACAAAATATTGATATTTAGATCGTTTGTCTTGCTTGACCACGACTTTAACTAGGAATATGCTTAACCTAGTTAACTATATACAAGGTTAAGTATGTCCACCTCTTGTGACCTCGCTAAAAAATTAATGGAGATTATCCCACCTTCAATGAATTGGATTCGATCTGAAATGCGATCAAATGCCAATGAAGAGTTAACTGTTCCCCAATTTAGAATTCTTGCCAGTATTTTTCGAGGTAATAATATCGCTTGCGATATTGCAAAAGTTCAAGGGACAAGTCAGGCCGCTATGTCAAAAATGATTGACGGGCTTGTAACAAGAGGATTTGTAGAAAGGGAAGCTAATTCAAATGATAGAAGGCATTTTCATTTAAATTTAACAGATACTGGTGATATCTTTTTTAAAAAAATTAGAAAAATGGCACAAAATAATTTAAATGAACAAATAAATTCTCTAGGAAAGTCTGAGAAAGATGATTTAGCACGAGGCTTAGCGGTATTAGAAAAATTATTTTTATCAGCTATGGAAAATGAAAATTAACAAAAAAGTAAGTGAGGCAAAATATGATAACACGAACAGGGACATTCATAATTGTAGTGGCATTAATTACAGGATGTGCATCGAATTCGCAAAATACGAAAAAATCAGACACAAGCGAATTTGAAAAAAATAGAGAGCGATCACAAACAAAATCGTTCAATCAGTTTCATCATGATTGGGATTACTAAGAATGAAATTAATTTTAATGGGACTTTGCTCCCTCGTTTTATTTAGTACTTTTGGCACCTGCAGTGCTGAAGTTCTTACATGGCAAAAAAGCATTAGAGAGGCTTCAGATGTAAATTCAGAATTGAGTGCAGCTAAGAGCCTTTTGCAATCATCACAATATCAGGTCAAAGTATCTCGTAGTGGTTTTTTTCCACAAGTTTCGGCAACTGCGGGATACAGTTACGATTCGACAGATGCGCCTAAGTATTACTCCGCTTCAATAAATGCAAGTGAAAATTTATTTTCGGGTTTTGCTGACACCATTAAAGTTAATCAAGCGAAGTATGCATCATCTTCTTCTGATGTAAATTTACAAGTTACCAAGGCTAAAATTAGTTTTGATTTAAAATCGGCCTATATGGGATTAGACTATTCGCAAAAATATATTAAACTCACAGAAGATATTATTAAAAGACGGGAAGCAAATTTAAAATTAGTTCAGCTTAGATTTGAAAGTGGTCGAGAAAATATCGGCTCGCTTAATTTGTCGAAAGCATACTTGGCCCAATCTAAGTTTGATAATCTTCAAGCGCGCAATTCGCTCGATATTTATAAATCTCAGCTCGGCAGAGTTCTTGGAAGAGATGATTTTGATTCCATTGAAGTTGAAGGAAATGTGCCTACTCAAATTCCCCCTTTTGAATCTATTCAACAATTAGATTTTAAAAATTTAGTAAAAAATATTCCAGATTACAAAAAAGCATTTTTTAATGAGCAAATTGCTCTTGGTGCTATTGATTTGTCCAATTCAAGTTTTTATCCAACCTTGGGATTAACTCAAAGTGTAGGACGATCGGGTCGTGAGTCAAATTCTCCCAATAATACTTGGGCCGTTGGAGCAGCGGTAACGTTTCCATTATTTAGTGGGGGAAAAGATTATTATAGTTATAAAAGTATAACTGAAGATTACCGAGCAAGTGCTATGACTCGAAAAAATACCGAAGAAGCTGGTATTACAAAATTAAAGCAAGCCTATACTACATATATTGAAGCTGTCATGAAATTAGAAGTGGATAAGGCTTTTGAAGTTGCTTCGAGTTCAAGAGAAAGAATTGCCAAAGCTCAATACAATAATGGACTCATTACTTTTATTGATTGGGATACGATTGAAAATGATTTAATTATTCGTCAAAAGACCTTATTACAAAGTTATAAAGATAGAGTTATTGCTGAAGCTTCTTGGGAGCAAGCAGAAGGAAAGGGAGTTATTCCGTGAACACAAAAAAAATTGCAATTGCTCTTTTGTTATTATTACTAACCGGGTTTATAACTTTTAAGTTATTGAAAAATAAAACTGAATCAGTTCTAAATTACAGCGAATACACTGTAAAAAAAGGCAATATAAAAATCCAAATTTTAAGTACAGGGGTTGTGCAGCCTGAAAATAAAGTAGAGATAAAACCACCAATTGCAGGTCGAATTGAAAAAGTCTTAGTGATGGAAGGAGCTCGGGTAAAAAAAGGTCAAATTTTAGCTTGGATGAGTTCAACAGAGAGAGCTGCCATGTTGGATGCTGCAAGTTCTGGAGGACCTGCAGAAGTTAAAGAGTGGGAAGCGATGTATAAAGCAACTCCGATATTAGCTGCTATTAATGGAACTATTATTCAAAAAAATGTTGAGTCAGGGCAAACATTCACCACCCAAGATGCATTACTTGTTATGTCTGATCGATTAACAGTTAAGGCACAGGTAGATGAAACTGATATCGCTCAAATTAAATTAAAACAAAGTGCCAAAATTATTCTCGATGCATACCCAGAAGAAACGGTAAATGCACTAGTAGATCAAATTGCCTACGATGCAAAAACTGTAAATAATGTTACGACATATATCGTTGATGTTCTGCCAGAGATCGCACCTGCTTATATGAGAAGTGGTATGACGGCAAACGTAACTTTTGATGTCCAAAATAAAAAGGATATTATTGTAATTCCGACAGAAGCAATTAAGAACAATGATGGAAAAAGCCTAGTTCTGATTCCAAATCCACAAAATCCTAAGGATAAAGAAAAACCAATTGAGCGAGAAGTTCAATTAGGTTTAACTGATGGGAAGAAAACTGAAATTTTATCTGGGGTAAACGAAGGGGATATTATTTTAATTCAACAATTTAAGATTAGCGATAAAAAATCAGGATCATCAAGTCCATTTAGTCCAATGGGGTCCCCAAAAAATCGCGGTGGAAAATAAATGTTGAATTTATCTCATATCAATAAGAGCTATCGGATGGGTGATAATATCATCTTTGCTCTTCGTGATATAAATCTCACGATTGAAGATGGAGATTATGTAGCAATAATGGGTCCATCCGGATCTGGTAAATCAACACTCATGCATATATTGGGTTTATTGGATGTACCAAGTGATGGTTCATATAAAATAAATGACCGTGAAGTTTCTCACTTTTCAGAAGATGAGCTCGCTGTCTTAAGACGAGAAACTATAGGATTTATTTTTCAACAATTTAATTTACTTCCCAGAATGTCGGCTTTAGAAAATGTTACTTTACCTTTGCTGTATTCTCGAATTCCTAAAGGCGAGGCTTATGCTGTAGACCTTTTAGGGCGAACAGGTTTAGGGACTAGAAGTTTACATAAGCCTAATGAACTCTCTGGAGGTCAACAACAAAGAGTGGCCATCGCTCGCTCGTTGATCAATAGGCCAATGATGGTTTTTGCAGATGAACCAACGGGAAATTTGGATTCTACGAGTGAAAAAGAAATTCTGACGATATTAAAAGAATTAAATGAACAAGGTATTACGGTTATTATTGTGACCCATGAAGAAGAAGTAGGGCAAGAGGCAAAACGTCTAATAAGAATGCGCGATGGCAGTATTCAATCAGATACACGCTTATCTCCTTTGATCCAAATAAATAAAATTAAATCTTCTGAAATAGAACTGCATCCAGTAAAAAAAATGAATATATTTTTTGAAGCCTTTGAATATTTAAAATTAGGTTTTAAAACTCTTGCGGCCAATAAAGTGCGGACGGGACTTTCAATGTTGGGAATTTTAATTGGGGTTGCTGCCGTTATTGCCATGCTTGCCATAGGTCGGGGTGCTCAACAAGCAATAGAAACTCAATTGTCTTCGCTTGGATCAAATCTTTTAATTCTTAGACCTGGAGCTGTGCGAGTTGGTGGTGTCTCACAGGAATCAGGGGCAACCACTCGATTGAGTCTGGAAGATGCTCAGTATCTAAAAGATCAACTTGATTATATAAAATATGTTTCTCCAAATGTTAATGGGCGAGGCCAAGTCGCATTCCAAAATAAAAACTGGAGTACGCAAATTGTTGGAGGAAGTCCTTCCTACGCCCTTATTCATACAGCAACACCTACAATCGGACGCTTTTTTTCAGAAGCCGATAATCAAAAAAGAGCAAGAGTGGCCATCATTGGAATGACTGTGGTTAGAGAAATATTTGGAACAAAAAGCCCAATAGGTGAAATGGTTAAAATTAACCGAGTTAATTTTCAAGTTATTGGAGTTTTACCTGAAAAAGGTGCCAATGGTTTTCGCGATCAAGATGATGTTATCGTTCTTCCTGTTTTAACAGCAATGCATAGATTATTAGGAAAAGATTATGTTGATTCAATTGATCTTGAAATAACTGATCCCAATAAGATGGAAGTTGCGGAAGATAAAATTATTGAATTGATGAATATTCATCATCGAGTCGCACCTGCTTTAAAACAAAATACTTTTGAAATAAGAAATATGGCCGATATTCAAGCAGCAGTTCAGCAAAGCTCTCAAACTATGTCTGTTCTTTTATCTTCAATTGCGGCTATCTCTCTTGTTGTTGGAGGAATTGGAATTATGAATATCATGCTAGTTTCTGTTACAGAGAGAACTCGTGAAATTGGTTTGAGAAAAGCAATCGGAGCAAGAAGATGGGATATTCTGGCGCAGTTTTTAGCCGAATCTGTTGTGGTTAGTGCAGTTGGTGGTCTTATTGGAATTATTTTAGGCTGGCTCATTACAGTAGGAATTAATATTTTTTCTGGATGGACGACTTCAATTTCACCATCATCAATTATATTGTCTTTTTTCTTCTCAGCTTCGATTGGAATTATTTTTGGAATCTATCCTGCGAGAAAAGCCTCGCTTTTAAATCCAATAGATGCTCTAAGACATGAATAATGATTTAAAATAATTGTTGAAAGTAGTTTTTTACATATAATTGAGGGAAAATGAAACACAAACCTAATAAGATTTGGATCGATGCTGATGCCTGCCCTAAAGGTGTTAAAGAAATTGTTTTTAAGGCTTCTTTTCGCCTAAATATCACATTAATTTTAGTGGCCAATAGTTATCAGACAATTCCACACAGCGATTTGATAAGGCTTATTATAGTCGACAAGGGTACCGATGTGGCCGATCAATATATAATTGACAATGTTGAAATTCACGATTTAGTCATAACGGCCGACATTCCCTTGGCCGCTAAAATTGTTGAAAAATTGGCCATTGCTATAAATCCCAGAGGAGAGATTTATACCGAAGAAAATATTGGTGAAATTTTGTCAATGAGAGATTTCATGAAAGAATTAAGAGATGGGGGATCGATAACTGGGGGCCCTGCTGTTTTTGGACCTAAAGATGTTCAGCAATTTGCTAATTCGCTTAATAAACTACTGTCTTAAAGGCTTTAAGCGTTTTCTAAAATATATTTATCTATGGCCGGTGCTTTTTTTAAATAAACAATAGCTCCGACTATGCAAATACTACCATTTATTAATAAAGCATTATGAATGCCAAGATGTTCTGCAAGAAATCCCATTAATAAACTTCCAAAAGGGAGAGCACCTAAAAGGGCGACATTGAAAAAACTCATAATTCGTCCACGTTTATCGTCATCAGCTATTGATTGCACCATGGAATTTGTAGAAGATAATTGTAACATCATCGACATGCCAGTGGAAAAAACGCAAAATAAAATAAAATGAATATTATCAAGCCTAGATAAAACAATTAAAAATAAAGCAAAGGCGACTGCCGCATATCCCACAATTTTTGCGAGAGCTGGAGGTCCTTGGCGTTTGACCAAATAAAGTGCGCTGACAAGTGAACCTACTCCCACACTACTTGTAATCCAACCTAAAGCATGTGCACCACCGTTTGGTACTTTTGCCGCAAGAGCAGGAAATAACGTTATATAAGGCATTCCAAAAAGACTCATGAAAGATAAAAAGAAGAGGATTGTTGCAATACTTTTATTTTTAAAAGTTGCATGGTACCCAACTTTTAAGCTTTCAATAATTTTGCGTTGATCAAAATGAACTTTAGCTTGGGCATCAACTTTAATATTAAGAAGTGCAATCAAAACTCCAATATAACTTAACCCATTTACTAAAAAACAAGCGCCTTCTCCGATTGTAGCAATCATAACTCCCGCAATCGCAGGACCAATAAGTCTTGTTAGATTTACCACTGAAGAATTAAGCGCAATTGCATTAGGAAGATCTTTTTTATTTTTTACCATTTGAACAACAAAGGCCTGCCTTG
>JAURXW010000283.1 GCA_030654205.1 Bacteriovorax sp. | reverse complement strand
TTGTAATTATAACCGCCACGCAGTGTAAGATTTTTACCAATATACAATTCAGAGCCAATGATAATATGCCGCATCAACTGATCACCAAATTTTTCAAATGCAAAACTTTGGAGGCATTTCACGCTATTTTTTTGAGTTAATGAACAATGCGAACAGTGTTGGTTATCAATATTCGCTCCCGCTTTTGTTTTCATCCAACGAATACTTACTTGAATCTGATAAAATGGTTCCAAAATTTAAAGTACCGTTAAGTCTGCATTCGGAACTTTATCGATTTACTAATCAGTTAAATCGATCTTATTCACAATTTGAAATGAAACTGGGAAAATATGATCTACTTCATCCAACTTTTTATGAAGATTATTATATAGAAAAAAATATACCTTACGTGATTACTGTTTATGATTTAATTAATGAGAAATTCCCTCAATATTTTCAGGGTAATCAAGAATTTATTAATCGTAAAAAAAAATTAATGGAAAATTCGACTAGAATAATTACTATTTCAGAAAACACTAAAAAGGATATCGTTGAATATTTTAATATTAATGAATCTAAAATAGATGTTACTTATTTGGCTGAGTCATTGTCATTAATTACATCATCGAAAGTACAAAACCTACCCCATCGGTTTATTTTATTTATTGGAAAACGTGAAGGCTATAAAAATTTTAGTACCATGTATGCAGCAATAAAAGATCTTTTGTTAAGAGAGCCTGATCTATACCTCGTTTGTGCTGGTGGGGGAATTTTTTCTGAAAAAGAAAAAATGATTTTTATTCAGGACAAGCTTGATCATAAAATTAAATATGTTTCTTTTAGTCGAAACAACGAGCTAAAATATTTATATGAAAATGCCATTTGTTTTGTTTTCCCTTCTCTTTATGAAGGGTTTGGAATTCCAGTATTAGAAAGCTTTGCTGCTGGGTGTGTTGCTTGTGTAAGTCGATCTTCCTCGCTCATCGAAATAGGCGGTCGAGCAACTCTTTACTTCGATCCACATTCACCTAGTGAAATTAAAAATGCTATCGAAAAAGCAATGTTGTTGGATAAAAACAATAAATATATTGAAGAAGGATTTCAAGAATTAAAAAAATACAATTGGAAAAAAACAACAGAGCAAACATTTGAAGTTTATAAAAAATGTTAAAGGATAATCAATTGAAAACGGCCTTAATTTGTGGAGTCTCTGGACAAGATGGAGCATTTCTTACTGATTTTCTTTTGAAAAAAAATTATCAGATAATAGGCACGTCACGAGATGCTCAGGTTGGATATTTTGGTAATTTAAAAAAATTAGGATTATTTGAGAAAATCAAACTAGCCTCTATGGCCCCCAATGATTTCAGAAGTGTTTTAGAGGTCTTAAAAAAACATCGTCCAGATGAAATTTATTTTTTAGCTGGCCAATCAAGTGTTGGTTTGTCTTTTGAACAACCAATGGAGACATTAGAATCAATTTCTGTCGGATGCTTAAATATATTAGAAGCTATTCGATTTCTGGAATTGAAAACAAAATTTTATAACGCAGGATCTAGTGAATGCTTTGGTGACACACTTGGAAAGGGGTCTGATTTATCAACTCCGTTTACTCCACGCAGTCCTTATGCAGTGGCCAAGTCAACAGCGCATTGGTTAACTGCAAATTATAGAGAATCTTATGGGCTATTTGCCTGCACAGGTGTTTTATTTAATCACGAATCTTATTTGCGACCTGAGAGATTTGTCACGCAAAAAATTATTTCTGCAGTGGTAAGAATTTCACAAGGTAGTACTGAGAAATTATCTCTTGGAAATATTAATATCTCTCGCGACTGGGGATGGGCCCCTGAGTATGTTGAAGCTATGTGGCTAATGCTGCAAAATAAAAAAGCTGAAGACTTCATTATTTGCACAGGAGAAACAAATACACTTGAAACATTTGTTAAATTTGCCTTTGAACATTTTAATTTAAATTACAAAGATTATATGATCATTAACGAAGATTTCATTCGACCAAATGAAATCCTTGTCAGTTACGGCGATCCTAAGAAAGCCTTTGAAACGCTAGGATGGAAAGCTCAAACAAAAATTAAAGATATTATTGTAAAAATGATTGAGTATAAAAAGCAATGAGTCGTATTGTTGTTTTTGGAGGCTCTGGCTTTATAGGTAGTAGGATTTGTTTATTACTTGCTTCACAGGGTCATGAAGTCTTGTGCCTCGGAAGAAGTAGTGTCGATTTTCATGATTCTAAAACTTGGAAAAATCTTATTCACGAAGGGGACTATGTCATTGACCTCGTTAGCTTGTATCTTTCAAAAAATTCACAGCAAATTACTGAAGAAGTGCATCTTTTTGCGCTCGACGAGTTAGCTCGGGAGTGCTTGAGTAAAAAAATTAAAAATTTTCTTTATCTTTCTTCAGGAGGATCGGTATACGGTCGAGGTGAAAAGGCCTTTAGTGAAAGTTATGAAGCGAAGCCTGTTTCGCCATATGGGTTGTTAAAATTACAATCTGAAAGACTTTTAATAACTTATCAAGAACGTTTTGATCTTCCTTTGAGTATTGCAAGACCGTCTAATATTTATGGCGAAACACAAAGCAAGACTTCTTCAGCAGGAGTTATTACCAATTTTTATAACCGAATTGCTAGCAATATTGCTTTGGATATTTATGGCGATTTAGAAATTCGCAAAGATTATTTGCACGTGGATGATTTAGTTTGGGGATTGAGTTCACTGTGCATGAAAAATAAAATGGGAATTTACAATTTTGGATTTGGAGAAACGCATACTCTACTCGAAA
>JAURXW010000279.1 GCA_030654205.1 Bacteriovorax sp. | reverse complement strand
AGCAGTTAATTTTTTATCGCAGATTTTTGATCTAAGTATTATTAAGTGTCCGACTTTGGCCATGGCCGGTGCCCAGGATAGATTTGTAAATCCCGAAAATGTAAAAATATTTGCCCGTCATATTCCTCAATGCCAAACGGTTTTAATAGAGGAAGCTGATCATTTCTTTTTTCTCGAAAAACCTTTAGCAGTGGGCCTAGTACTCAGTCGATTTTTTAAGGAAGTATTATGAATTCAATTGTATTAAAAAAAGCAGCTGTGTGGTTGCCAGAAGGTTTTGAAGACTCAACTTATATTGCCAACGAATCAGGTGTTCCGGAACATGTTATCAGAACCAAAATGGGAATCGTTAGAAAATGTCGGGCCAGCAAAGACATGCACCCCGGTGAAATGGCCGTGCGGGCCGCTCGATCTGTTTTAAAAGATATTGATCCGCTTTCAATTGATATGGTTATCTGGACGGGATCTGAATACAAAGATTATATCGTTTGGACCGCAGGAATTTATGTTCAGCGAGAATTAGGGTTAAAAAATGCCAAAAGTTTTGATATTTCTGCTCGTTGCTCGAATAAAATTTTGGGTCTTCATATTGCAAAATCATTAATGCAAACTGATCCCAAATTAAAACGAGTTCTGCTTTGTGGTGGACATAAAACAGGAGACCTCGTTAATTATAAAGATCCTAATACTCGTTTTTTATACAACCTCGCTGATGGAGGCTCTGCCATTTTATTGGAGCGTGGAGAGGATAATCCTTTACTGGACTCATCCCTTATTACGGATGGCGATTTCACCACAGACGTCATCGTGCCAGCGGGGGGAACTAAACATCCAACGCGTGAAAATCCAGATGTCAGTATGACGTATTTACAAGTTCCCGATGTCGATGGAATGCGCGAGCGATTAGAAAAAAGATCAATCGTTAATTTTTTAAAAGTTATTAATGAAGCTGCTGATAATTCTCTCAAAAAACCTATCGATTATCTAGCACTTCTACATATGAAAAAATCAGCTCATGATGCTATTTTAGCTCCCTTGGAATTAAAACAATCTCAATCGATTTACATGGATCACTACGGGCATTTTGGGGCCCCTGACCAAGTACTTTCTTTAGGGTTAGCAGAAAAAAGAGGACTCCTAAAAAAAGGGGATCATATTGTTTTGGCCTCGGCAGGGATTGGGTATATGTGGTCGGCAATGGCACTTCGTTGGGATGCACCGACATTTGATACAAATGACTTAATAGATTTAGGATAATTTTTTTTAATATAAAAATATAGGGGAGACATTAATGAAAGGTTTAACAAACAAAAGAGTTTTTATTACAGGTGCTGCTTCTGGAATTGGACGGGCCACAGCAGAGAGATTTTATGCTGAAGGAGCAGAGCTTATTTTAATTGATATGCCAACTCTGGCCCAAGCGGAACTCTCAGTATTATTTCCTAATAAAATGACTTATATCCAAGGTGACGTAACAAAAAATGAAACACTTGAGGCCATTAAGCTCGAAGCAGATAAAGGAATTGATGTAATCGTTAACAATGCAGGAATTACTCGCGATGCGACTCTTTTAAAAATGACTGATGAACAATGGGATTCAGTAATAGCAGTTAATTTAACTTCTATTTTTAAAATTTCTCGCCTTGCTGCTGCAAGCATGAAAGCTGCTGGAAAGGGCGGAGTTATTTTGAACGCGGCTTCGGTTGTTGCTCATTACGGAAATTTTGGACAGGCCAATTATTCTGCGACTAAGGCCGGTGTCATTGCGATGACGAAAACTCTTTCAAAAGAATTAGGTAAAGATCAAATCAGAGTCAACGCTGTAGCACCTGGATTTATTTCGACTCCTATGGTTGCAAAAATGCCAGAAAAAGTTCTTCAGATGATGGAAGAGAAATCTCCTCTTAGAAGACTTGGTCTTCCTTCTGAAATAGCTGCTGCTTACGCTTTTTTAGCATCTGACGATGCTAAGTATATCACTGGAACAACTCTCAATGTTGATGGTGGTACAGTATTAGGTTAGAACTAAACTCTATTCTCGAAGGATTAAAGGTTCATCAAGAAGATCCCACTATTGTTTTAGTGAATGGACTCTTTATGGACTTGAGCTCTTTTGATCAAGCTGCTTTTTATCTAAAAAATAAATTTCAGCTTCTGCGCTACGATTGCCGGGGACAAGGACTTTCTCCTAAACCTAATATTGTATATTCGCTCAATGATCATGTAGAGGATTTACAAAATTTATTAGAGAGTTTGGATTTAAAGAATTTTATTTTAATCGGGCTTAGCAATGGTGGAAGAATTGTTCTAGAGCATGCCAGACGATATAAAACGGCCAGCGCCGTTGTGGCCTGTGATACTTATGATATTCCTTCTCCTTTATTAAAAGCAAAACTTAAGAGCTGGCTTTTGGCCCATGAAGAAAGTGGGCCGTTACACCGCTTTGATGTGGCGACTCCCTGGATTTGGGGAGAAGAAGTTTTTTCAGAAAAAAGTGAATTAATATTAAGTTATAGAGACAAAGCAGGATTAACTCTTGATCATGTTGTAAAGAATTTAATTCTCGGTGCTCTGGAAACAGATATAGATATTAGTGAAATAGATTGTCCGGTTTTGCTCGTTGCTGGTGAGGAAGATTTATTAACTCCCGTTTTTTATCACCAAGCTATGCTTTTAAAATTACAAAAAGGAGAACTTGCGATTGTGAAATCGGGACATGCCTCATTGTTGGAAAGGCCAACTATTATGGATAAAACAATTTTACCTTGGCTTATTAAACAGGTTGGGAAATGAAAAATATTTGGATTAGCTTTTTAGAAAAAAATGCTGTTTTATTTAAAAATAAAATAGCAGTGGTTGATCAGGGATCAAAGCGCGAGCTGAGCTATGAAGAATTAAATAATGAAGTCAATGCTTGGGCCCAAGTTTTAAAAGAACATGGAATAAAGGCCGGGGATCCGATTGCTTTTCATGCTCCGGCAAATTGCCTGGATCATCTGACATTAATGCTAGCTAGTGCCAAAATTAATGCTTTATTTGTTCCACTTAATTTTAAACTTTCGGCCACAGAATTGGTTGCTGTTATCAATCGCCTTACCCCTGTTTTATATTTAGGTGTCGGCGAAAAATTTCTAGATGTGAAAACTCCGTATCTTGATACTTCTAAAATTAACTTATCCAATCAAGCAGTTCAAAATTCAGATTTTGCTCAATCTGCTGCAGGACCTAATGATACTATTTTGATGCTCTTTACTTCGGGCTCAACGGGAGTTCCAAAAGGAGTGATGTTTCACGGTGAAATGTTGGAGAGTAATCAAGTCGAAACAATTAAAGGCTGGGGTCTAAAATCTAGTGACGTTACATTAGTTGAAACACCATTTTTTCATACAGGCGGATATAATGTTTTATGCCTGCCACTGCTTTATTTAGGTGGAACTGTAATTCTAGCTACGAGTTTTGAAGCTGAGAATGTTTTTAATTGTATTGAAGAATATAAAGTCTCTGTTTATTTTGGCGTGCCTACAATGTTTCAAATGCTTCTTGAAAAACCTCGTTTTTCTACATGTGATTTTTCTTCTATACGCTTTTTTATTTCTGGTGGAGCAGCTTGCTCGATTTCGATGATTGAAGCTTACCAAAAAAAGAATTTAGTTTTTAAGCAAGGCTTTGGTCTTACTGAAGTTGGTCCCAATTGTTTTTTATTAGATGAAAAATTTGCAGTTTCTAAAGCGGGATCAATCGGTCAGGCCATGCCGCATTCTAATGTTCGCGTTGTGACCAAAACAGGTATTGAAGCTTTAGTAGATGAGCCTGGAGAGTTATTAATTGCTGGTCCACATGTTAGTCATGGCTATTACAAAAATCCCAAGGCCTTTGAAGATACCTTTAAAAATGGATATTTTTATACTGGAGATTTAGTTCGAAAAGATGCCGATGGTTTCTTTTTTGTCGTGGGCCGGAT
>JAURXW010000275.1 GCA_030654205.1 Bacteriovorax sp. | reverse complement strand
TCTCATCTCCAAAATCTTCGCAGAATTTGGAAAGAATCAGCATATAAGCCCTTAAAGAATTACCCTTAGAATGAGACCGGTGATATTCCAAATAAAGTTTTGCTGCATCTGAGACTTTCATACCCTACCTCCTTGTTGTTTGAAATTAAAGAAAACGCCTCAGTCAAAAAATAAGAAACCGAAGGCGATGAAGCCCGTCAGAAAATTAACTATATGGATTGAATAATCGCTATTGTATATAGTGCAAAGATGGCTTTTATCGATGAGCCCTATATGCTTGGTCTTCCACCGGATAAACGGTAACACTATATTTCACGTTGTTTCTTGATAAAAATAACTCACTGCATCAATCCTTTTTCGTTTGATTTTGTATCCCTACAAAAATTTTCAGCGTTTTACTGATAGACAATTCATATATTATGTTATATATGTTAAAAAATTTTTTCCCTTAACAGTACGTAAGCTGCCTTAAAAATATGATCTTGGTTACCAGTGTCTAAACCATAGACATTCTATTTGCAGACCGTGGTTCAAATCGGGATAACAACAGTTTGATTGCTTCATACTCTTGCTATTCTCTTGCGGTCAAGCTCGTCAAGTGATCAGGTATACTTGTGCAATTATGCTCTATTCTTATATAATAAATTAAAATAGTTAATTTTATATGAAAGCGAAAATCTTAATTTTTCTGTTATTCATTAATCTGGTTTTTACGTTTAGAAATTGTAATAGGGGTGAGCAGTGAGAAAAAGGAGCTTTGTTGCAGTCTTTGGTTTTTGTTGCATTATCGGTTTTTTAATAGTAAATAAGTATTATAATCAAAAGACATATACCATACCAAAACAGATAAGATATAGTTTTACGCTTCAAAACAAAACAAACCAAATTTATAAGAATGTCAAGTTCTGGGCATATGCGCCGGTAAAACTTACATCGAGCCAATCATGTCAACATATTGAATCTTCGGAATCTTTCCAGATCGTTTCCGATCAATGCGGGAATCAGATTCTTCAGTTTTCATTTGATAAATTTCCACCTTATGCCAGTCGTATTATAGCAATTAAAGCGGATCTTCTTATGTCCGACAAGGCAAATAAAATCCCTGCAAACGACGCAACAATATTCCTTCAATCTGAAAAATTAATTGAAGCGAATCATCCGGACATTATTCGACATGCTAAATCATTAGAGAATAGAAACCCCATTAAAACAGTTGAGAATATTTTTAGCTGGGTCTCAGAGAACGTGGCTTATTCAGGATATGATCGAGCGGATAGAGGCGCTTTATATGCATTTACTGAAAAGAAGGGGGATTGTACGGAATATGCTTTGCTCTTTGCCGCTCTGTGCCGAGCCGATGAAATTCCAGCCAGAAGTGTTTTGGGTTATATTTCGATTGATAATAACATATTAAAACCTTCTGGATTTCATAATTGGGTAGAATTCTATAATGGTGGCGTCTGGCAGATTGCAGATCCTCAAAATAAAATTTTAATGAAGAACAGTTCAACTAATATCGCCATGAAAATTGTTAATAATGCAAATAAAAATCCTTTGAATGAATTTGACCGGTTCCATGTTCAGGAAGAGGGGATAAGCGTAATAATGAATTAACGATCATCTTGTTTATTTAAAGATTTTAGGGATAGATCCTCTTCATATATGAATTGGGGCACAAATCCCAATTCATAAAAGAACTTTGTTATGACTTAAACTACCGGAGGCGATAATGGGAACGATTACCTGCTTACGAAAATATTTTTTAATATCTTTTTTTATAATTTCAGCAGGCCTGATGTTTTTTTTACCCACTCAAGCTCTCGCCTTAGATTCGTTGTGTGCTGTTGTCAAAATTGAGATACTTCAGGAATTGATGCTTGAACGACAGGCGTTTGATGCACATATGCGGATTAATAACGGCCTTTCCAATATTTTCTTAGAAAATGTTAACGTTGTAGTAACTTTTTCAGACAAAGATGGAAATCCGGTTCTTGCCAGTTCGGATCAACATCTTGTTGATGAAAATAGCGCCATTAAATTTTTTATTCGTGCTGACTCGGATGGAATTGCCGGGAGCAGTGAAGGATGGTCCATAGACCCAGTTGGTCCATCATCGGTTGCGGATCTGCACTGGTTGATTATTCCTGCGCCTGGATCATCCAACGGCCTGGAAAGCGGCACTCTTTATTTTGTGGGCGCAAAGCTCACATATAAAATCGGAGGAGAAGAGCACATAACGGAAGTTACACCTGACTATATTTATGTCAAACCGCTTCCACAACTCCAACTCGATTATTTCCTGACAAAAGATGTTTTTGGCGACGATGCGTTTACGAAAGAAACTACTGAACCATCAATCCCCTTTACGCTGGGTGTTCGCATTAAAAATAATGGGGCGGGGACCGCTCGAAACCTGAAAATTGACTCTGCACAACCTAAAATAAAAGAGAACGTACAGCACCTTTTAATCGGTTTTGCTATATTGGGAAGTCAAGTTAACGGGTCACCTACCTCAAAAAGTCTTCTCGTTGACTTTGGAGATATCGCTCCAAGCAAAGCAAGCGTCGGTCGCTGGATTATGTCCTGCTCTTTATCTGGTTCATTTGAAGAATTCACAGCACAGGTTTCTCATTCAGATGAATTGGGCGGTGAATTGACATCTTTGATGAGACAGGGCGATATTCATCCTCATTTTCTTGTCAAGGACGTGCTGGTCGACTTGCCTGGAAGGGACAGTATTTGCGACTTTCTGGGGCATGAACCTGATAATCCAGACAACCTAACCATTTATGAATCTGATTCAACGGATACAGCAGTGTCTGATCTCTCATCATCTTTAACCTTTAACTCTCCCATTCAATCAGGTTCGGAAATTCGCTATACGCTATCTATGCCGCCAACC
>JAURXW010000273.1 GCA_030654205.1 Bacteriovorax sp. | reverse complement strand
CGGTAAAAAACCAACTGGAGTAAGGGCCGAAAAGCGACCACCAACATCACTTGGAACTTCTAGGCATTGGATCTTTAAGGGGCCAGCTATACCAAGCAATTCGCTTTTTTTGGGGTCAGTGGCAAAAACAAAATAATTTTTAAATTCAGTTGGGGCAATCTTTTTTTCAAGTAAAAAATTGGTAATAATCGCCAAGGCCGCAAGAGTTTCCGCAGTCCCACCAGATTTAGAAACAAAATAAAAAAGACAGTCAGATATTGTAAATTTATTTAAGTGTTGGAGTTGAGAATAAATTTCATCAGGATCAATATTATTGATAAAAATAAATTGAGTGTCATTTTTTTTTAGAGCATTGATTAACATTTCTGGACCTAAGCTCGATCCACCAATGCCTACATGAATAAAAACTTTTCGATCCTGAAATTGGGTAAATATTTTTTTTGAGGAAGATACAAATTCGCTTCTTTCAAAAGTATGAAAAAATTGAGCTTTTGGATTGGCAATAATCTTTTTAAAAGATTTTAATCTTTTAAAATCAAGAATTTTAGTTTCATGAGAAAAGTTAAATTTAATCGCCATATTTATCCTTCCTACTTAATGGGTACTATATTCTTTTTTTAAATTTCGAGCAATAACAACTCTTTGTATCTGATTAGTTCCTTCAACGATTTGAAGCACCTTTGCATCCCTCATAAATCGCTCGACCGGGTATTCTCGAGTGTAACCGACACCCCCTAATATTTGCACAGCATCTGTCGTAACTTTCATTGCTGTATCAGTAGCTTTTAATTTTGCCATGCAGGCGAGTTTTGCATTAGGTGTACCGCGATCATAATCACCGGCCGCTTGCAAAACGAGTAGGCGAGAGCACTCAATTTCTGTCGCCATATCGGCCATCATAAATTGCAGTCCTTGAAAATCAAAAATAGCTTGTTTAAATTGGTGTCTACTTAATGCATATCTAACTGATTCATCAAGGGCTCGTTCCGCGCAGCCAACGGCAATTGCACCAATCGTAAAGCGCCCTTTGTCCAAGGCGGCCATCGCAATTTTAAACCCATCACCTTCATTTGCTAAAAGATTTCCTTCGGGAACAAAGCAATTGTGAAATAGGAGTTCGCGAGTGGGAGAAATTCTCCAACCCATTTTTCTTTCTTTTTTTCCAAAACTAAAACCAGGAGTTCCATCGCGAACAATAAAAGCCGATACTCCTTTTCCGCCAGCTTCTCCGGTACGTGCCATGACAATATATGTTTTTGCAATTCCCCCTGAAGTAATCCAAATTTTTGAACCATTAAGCATATAGCCTGCTTGACCATTATGTTGGCATTTTTTTGCCGAAGTAACGAGTGCCGCTGCATCTGAGCCTGCACCAGATTCGCTTAAACAAAAGGCTCCGATTTCGCTACCTGAAGTGAGAGCAGGAAGGTATTTATTTTTTTGGGTTGAGTTTCCAAATTCATTAATAATAGCTTGAACCATACAAGAAACGGAAATAGTTACGGCATAAGACACAGAGGATTTGGCGATTTCACAAAGCGCAATGGAAAAATCTTCATAAGATAAACCCATGCCTCCAAATTCTTCAGGAAGAGTCATTCCAGTAAAACCTAAAGAGCCTAATTCCGAAAAAATATCCATGCGAAAAGTTTCGCTCTCGTCATCATGCTCCATATGAGGCTCGATTTTTTGAAGACGAAATTTTTCTAATTGATTTTTTAATTCAAGTTGTATTTCATTCATATGCTCAATTATTCCTTGAAGTTTAGTCTCTCGTATTGGTTAATAAATTCTTGGCAATAATCATAATCATAATTTCATTTGTTCCAGCTCCAATTTCATTGAGCTTGTTGTCCCTCATCATACGCTCAAGAGGAAACTCGCGAGAGTAACCATATCCACCGTGAAGTTGGATGGCATCTAGAGCAATTTTTGTTGCCATTTTTGGTAGCGCAAGTTTTACTTGTGCGGCCATCGAAGGTCCTCGTTCTCCCATATCGTATTTTTTGGCAGTAGTGTAGAGGAAGCTTCTCATCATCTCAGTTTCAGTGGCCATTTCAGCAACCATTTTTTGAATCATTTGAAAAGAACCAAGATGTTTTCCAAATTGCTTTCTCTCACCTGCATATTTTATACATTGGTCAACACAGGCTTGAGCAATTCCAAGAGAGATACCAGCGATTGTAATTCGTTCTATATCAAGATTTTTCATCATATGATAAATGGAATCACCTTCACCACCCACTAGTTGAGATGCGGGAACTTTCGCATTTTCAAAAACAAGTTCTCCCGTTGGGCTTGATCTCATTCCCATTTTATGAATAGGTTTTCCTACTGAAAAACCAGGCGTTCCTTTTTCAACAATAAAAGTTGAAAGATTTTTTCGTTCACTTCCAGTGCGTGTATACACATAGGCTATATCTGCATATTGAGCATTAGTGATCCACATTTTTGTACCGTTAATAACGTAAGATCCATCGGCATTTTTTTGAGCCTTGGTTTGAATACCTACGGCATCAGATCCATATTCAGGTTCACTCATTCCCATACAACCGATATGTTCACCGGAGATTAACTTGGGAAGATATTTTTCTTTTTGAGCAACAGAGCCATTATTTTGGATATTGTTTACGCAAAGAATTGCGTGGGCCAGATAAGAAAGCGTAGAGCCAGCGCAGGCCTTTCCAAATTCTTCCATCGCAATAGTGGCAGCGACTGCACCCATTCCTGCACCACCATATTGAGGATCGGCGGTAATTCCTAAAACTCCTAGTTCTCCCATTTTTTTAAATGCAGATAAGTTAAAAGATTCTTCCTCATCATGTTTATGAGCGAATGGAGCTATTTCTTTAGTCGCGAAATCGCGACAGAGTCGTTGAAGGTCTTTTTCCTCATCAGTGAAAAACCACATTGCATTACCGCCTTTTTGCAGATTATAATTTTCGTAATTATCAAGTCTAGAATTTATAACAAATTTAGACGGACACTGTAAGACATGAGGTGTTAGTAGTGACTCTTACGACCCCCGTTCCACGCGATTTAGACACTGTTTTTCCCGGCGAAAACTGGTTTTTCTACTGGAAAACCTCTGCTAGTTTGTGGCGAACCAAGCTTCAGGAGTTTCCTGGAACTAAAATAATTATACCGTTAAATTGGTCTTTTCACTCTGAAACAGGTGATCAATTCGACTTTGACAATCATCGGCCAGAGACCAATCTCAATAAATTAGTCGAAATTGCTAAAGAAGTTGGAAAACAAGTTATTTTTTTTCTTCCCTTAACTCCGGCCCCGTTTCTTCCAAACGGTGGGTTACCGCATTTACTGGCCAGAGGTTTGGCACTTAACTCAGAGCAAATGGCCTACGGCGTTGTTGATGCAGATGATAATTTAATAAAGATTTATTCTTTTTTTGATCCAAGAGTTTTTGAAGCCTTCGATCGATTTGTAAAAAAATTAGGGCAATATTTTACAACTCATTCCATAGCGTCTGATTTATGGGGTGTTCGTTGCGGATATTTTCATGACGGACAATTTAGAAGTTTTTTAGAAGATTCATCCAAAACGTTTGAGCAAGCTTTTGCTCGTTTTCTTCAAGGTAAAAAAGGTGAAACAGAAACACTTTCTTCAATTGAAGAAAAACAATATGCTTTCGAATTTAATAAATCAGTTCAGGACCTTTATATAACGAATGCTCGCGAATCGATTGGGACAAATTTTGAGGGTACACTTGATGTGGCTTTTTTAGGAGCGAGTACTTCAAAATTTTTAAAACGTTTATCAGGTACCATCTCTACGGTTGATTATTCGGCTGAACTTTATGAATCATTGGCAAAAGATATTATTCCTTCGTCAGTTTTGATTAATTATCGCTTGAAAAAAGGTGTGCTAACTAGAGAGCTCAATGATCTTGTAGCCAATTCTTATTTGCCTGCGAGATTGGCCGCTAATTCGGCTTATGACTACGACGATATCGCAGTTTTTTCACCGTTATCTTTTTTTAAAGTTTATGAAAAAATTGATGGTGTAAGTGCGATGTTTCAAAGTTGGGAGCAACTTAATTTATGGAACTATCTTCGCTCTAATTTTGGATGGAGTTATAAAGTTATTTCTTCCGATACACTTAAACTTCATGAGATTAAAAATCCTTATCAAGAACATGTTCACCTGGTGCATGGACATGATGTTGATAGAACGCTGTTTAATTTTATTTTGAAAACATTTATGAATGGTGGACGAATTATTTTAAATCGTTCAGGTCTTTCTGATGAATATTTAAAAAGATTTGAAACTTTTACATTAGAAAATTCTTTGGTAGTTGAAAAAGTAAATTTTAAAACTCAAATTAAAAATATTTCTTTAGGCGAGGGGCGTTTAATACTCATTGACGGTGATCAATTTGGTGACCTTACTCCTAAAGATTATGAAGAATTTTGGGAAAAGATAGTTTCGACATTTTCAATACTTCATATTCCTATCCAAAATGCGGAAGGTATTGATTACTATTGGAGAACAAGACCATCTTCAACCAATGAATTGAAATTTGAAGAAGTTAGAAGGTTGAGTCTTTATAACCCTACTAGTTACCGTAAAAAAATTAAAATGAATTTATCTAAAAACTTTGTGGTTTATAAAGTTCTTGATGAAATAAATGTTGTGGTTCAAACCTATCCCAACGAACTTGAAATTGAGCTCTCGCCAGAAGGTTCTGTGATAGTTGATTTTGGAGTCTTTTCATGAATGATACTGAGTATATTGTTGGTGTATATAATTATATAAATGCTTTTCCGGAAATTCATAGTGATTCGGCTTATTATTTATTATACCTCCTTGATGAAAAGGGATTATTAGACAAATCGGCCGCCAGAAAACTTTATGATGATCGCTTTAAGAGTGAATTATCCAGCGCCGATATTCACCAGAATATGATCGGTCCTTTTGATTCAACAGACGCCCTTAATCAATTTGCTTTTCAATTATGTGAAGAGTTAAACGCTGAAAAGGTAAGTTTACTATCAGTTCAAGAATATAATGGTCTTTTAGAAAGTTCACAAACGGCCTCGGATTTTCACCGAGACCTGCTTTTAAAAGGAAATATTATGGAAAATATTGAACGGAAAAAGAAAGGTTTTCTAAGACGATTTTTCTAGTTAGTTATGGCTTCGTCTTCAGTTTCGTTTGTTAAAACTTCATTTTTAACTTCATTGTTTGTATCTCTCAAAATCGCAGATTGAACATCTTTTGTTAAATCTATTTCATTAGAATCCAAGTGTTCTACGTTTGAAATTGCTTGATCAATTTTAATTTCTTCGATAGCTTTTGAATCTTCAATTTTAGTAGCTAATTTTCTTTGAATGGCTTTGGGTTGAACGTAGTTGGCCATTCCAGCAGTGCCTTTATAATATAAAGTAAAGCCAGCATAAATGACGTTAGGATTTTTAATCAACGGTTTATTATTTTCCCAAATGTGTTTCCATTTTTTTGGAGTTTGGTAGACAGAATTAGAAATAGTTCCCAGCGTTTCTCCCGTTTTGATCATATAGGGAGATCCTTCAGGGTTCCATACAAACTCACGAGCTGGAGCAGTATATTTTAATTCCATATTTGAACGTAAGGCAGAGTTGAGAGAAATCTTTGATCCATTTAATTCTTTAATTTCTTTCCATTTTGAAACATCACCATAAATTTTAAAGGCAATTTGCATTAAAGTTTCACCCTTATGCACTTTATAAGTTTTTATTTTACCAGCATTCATATTTGTATTTTCAGCAATGGCAGGTGGTAGATCAGCTTTAATTTCAGGAAGTGATTCTTCAACTTTCACTTGAGTTATTTCAGCCTCTTTTGTTGGAGCATTGCCTGAAAATTCATCTTCTAGAGATTTTAAATCATCTTGAACAACTTGAGTTTCATTATTAATATTTGTTGGGGCATCACTTGCTGCTTTTAGTGGCTCTTCTTTTGTTTCGTTCATTGATTTTGAAAATAGATCATCTGTGCTTGATTCAACTTGAACCTCGCTCATTGCTGTTTCATTACCTTTTGAATCAGTTGGTTGTTCAGGAGTTTTAAATTTTTCGATTAAGCCACAAGAAGTAGTTAATGAAGATAACACCAATGATAAAAATATAGATTTTAAAATATTTTGTCTTTTCAAGCAAAAACTCCTTTTGAACCATAACTCTGATAACAAATTTATCCATCTATAGGATAAGAGAGTTAAGACTTTTGAAGGAGGCTGGAAAAGATTGCCTAGTGACTTTTAGCTAGAGTTGTTTGAGGTGAATACTCAACAATGACTTCTAGAGGTTTATGGTCAGATCCTTGATAAAATTCTTCAACTTTTGCAGAAACAATTTTGATATCACTTGTGTAGTAAAAATGATCTAGCGGATGTTTATTAAATTTCAATCGGTAGTCAGGGCTAAAGCCTGTTTCTTTTAAGCCAAGTTTTTGAATCATTTCTTTTAATATCGTGTTTCTTTCATCGCTCCAAGAATTGAAATCTCCTGCAAAGATAATCGGACTAGGGACATTTTTAAGAGATTCATAAATTCGGTTCATTTCTTTTCGGTATGAATCCCCGCCTACAAAATTAATACCATGGATATTTACTACAGTTAATTCTTTTGAAGTAAAACGAATTGGATAGCGAGTAATGAGGGTTACCTTGGGAGAATTTGTGATTGGTTCAACGGTTTGGGTTCTTATAAATTCAATTTTTGTCGGCAATACGGGGCCCGAAGTAGAAACACCAGTTCTCGTCAGTTCTTTGCCAAAGCAAAATGAGGTAGCAGTAGAGTAAAAATAATAAGGAAAAGAGGAAAACACTAAGCGCATTAATGGATTGAGATACATTTCTTGAGAAATCACTAAATCTTTTTGTAGGCCTAAGGAAACAAAATCTGTTGCGAAATCATCGTTTGAACCTTTATGAAGGTTCCAAACCAAGATATTAATACGCTTAGGAAGTGATATTTGTGAAGAAAGGCCAAAGGTTTCAATAACATCTTTATCGTTAGGTATGGAACGATCTAGTTTTGAATGAGCAATTGTTAGTTGAGAGTATAAAAGGGTGGAGGACAAGACGGTTAATGGTCCAAAAGCTCTAACCAATTGTGAAGCTGCTTTCATATTTCAATGACTCCTGACGATTCTCGTTGTCTTAAAAAATCCTACCCACAAGATTTTACTTTGTAAAAATTACTTTAAATCGCCATTTTGAGCATTCTTTGCTATAAGTCCAATTATGCAAACCTTACCCAAAATAGCTCGTAAAAAATCTCTTTACTCGTTCACTTTAAGTGAGCTTCGAGACTATTTTACTGAAAATGGCTTTGCCAAATTTGCAGCAGATCAAGTCTATCAGTGGCTCTATAAAATTCAAGAGCGCGATATTTCTCTTTGGACTAATGTTGCCAAAAAAATCAAAGAAGATTTTCTCACTAACCTTGATACAGAACTTCCAACTATCATCTGGAACGGACTTTCAAAAGATGGAACTAGAAAATTTTTAGTGCGTATGTACGACGGTCAAACAGTTGAAGCTGTTGCAATACCTGCACGCGATCGTTTAACTTTATGTTTATCGTCACAAGTAGGGTGTGCCATCGGTTGCACTTTTTGTCATACTGGAACCATGGGACTTAAGCGTCATCTAACTGCCGATGAAATTGTTGGTCAATATATGGCCATCACTTTTTGGCTTAAAGAACATGGAAACGCGGAACGTCTTACCAATATAGTTTATATGGGGCAAGGAGAACCGTTACATAATTATGACAACGTCAGAAGTGCCACCATTATTTTTATGGAAGATAAAGGACTTGGTTTATCTCAAAGAAAAATTACACTTTCAACTTCTGGCCTAGTTCCACAAATTGAAAAGATGTGGGACTTTCCCCCAGTGAATATCGCAATTTCCTTGCATGCAGCTCATAATAATATTCGTACTGAGTTAATGCCAATTAACAAAGCTTATGATCTTGAAAGGCTTTTTAATGCAATTAAAAAAGTGCCGTTAAAAGCATACAGACGTATTACTTATGAATATATATTAATTGCTGATTTAAATGACCGACCTGAAGACATCCAAGGTTTAGCTGATTTATTAGATAAACAAAAATCTAAAATAAATCTTATTCCCTATAATGATTTTCCAGATTCAAAATTTAAACGTCCGAGTAATTCTAAAATTATTTGGTTTCAAGAAGAGCTTTTGAAACGCGGATATATATGCACAACAAGAACCACAAAGGGCCAGGATATCCTGGCCGCTTGTGGACAATTAAAGAGTGAATACGAAAAATTAAACTTATGGGACCAAAGGGAGGCTTTGAGCACCCGTCTTGAGTCGCTTTGATCAGTTAATTTTAATTAGCTGAATCAAGTTTATTTCTATATAGCCAAGGTTTTGGCTCAAATTTATCTTCAGATTTTTTATCTTCATCCATGACATGCTTTTTTTCTGCGGCCATAACTGATGATGGTTCACGGTCTGACGCTTCTTTTTCAGACGCAATTTGTCGATCAGTTTTAATTGCTCCTTCAACTTTATATTCATCGTTGAATTCTGCTGATTTTGCCACCATATTGGCCGGTGGTGTTTCTTTAAATCCGATATTGGGTGAGTTGTATTCTGCGGCCAGGGCCCATGAACAAACACCTAATGAGAGTACTGCCAGAGAAATTGTTTTTAGTTTCATAATTGACTCCTTACCCGATACTTTCGGTTCTTTTTACTTATCGGTTAAATTTTAAAAAAACTTGAGCGCCAAACTCAGATATCTTAAAGATTGTTTACGTAGCCCCATGTTTTTGAGACTATAGAGAAGATTTAAATTTAAAGAATTTTCAAAAAAATGGAGTTTTTGTGACCTCTTCAAAAAATAGTAAGGCCTTGTTCGGCGTTTTCGCTATGGTTTTTGTCTTTTTCGTCATCCTCGTCCTTTTTGCCTTTTATACAATGAATGCTTTCAATGAGACCTCTAGCGCTGAAAAAAATTCCAACAAAGCTCATATTGGTGTCATCGAAGTAGAAGGAGTCATCATGGACTCTAAAGACACTATCGACTTATTACAAACAGCTGAAGATGATAAACAAATTGATGCCATCATTCTTAGAGTGAATTCTCCAGGTGGAGCAGTAGGTCCTACTCAAGAAATCTATGAAGAGATAGTTCGAATTGATAAGAAAAAACCAATCTATGCTTCATTTGCAGGAATTGCTGCGAGTGGTGGTTATTATATTGGAGCAGCTACCAGAAAAATTTGGGCAAGCCCAGGTACCTTAACGGGATCTATCGGGGTAATTATGGAGTTCATGGATCTTTCAAAATTATATGAATTTGCCAAGGTCTCTCCGCAAACTGTAAAAGCGGGGCGCTATAAAGATGCAGGAAATCCAAGCCGCTCTCTAACTGCTGAAGAATCGGATATGATGAATAAATTAATTGCGGGAGTTCATCAGCAATTTATCGAGGACATCATGAAAAGACGTGGCGATAGAATTAAAAGTGATATTAAAGAAATCGCTCAAGGACAAATTTTTTCGGGCGAAAGTGCAAAGGCGCTAGGTCTTGTTGATGAAATGGGAAGTTTGTGGACAGCGGGAAGAGTGATTCATAAAACACTTAAAACTAAAGACGAGTTTGCCTTAAAATTTATCAAGAAGAAAAAGCATCTTGGTTTGTTTGATCTAATGAGTTCATTAGATGAAAATATTTCCAAGCTTAGTATAAATAATCTTATCCATAATGATAAGGGTCCTCTTTTAATGTTTAGGTAATAATGGAATTATATCTTTCTTGGATTTCAGAACATTTACTAGCAGTTATCGCTGCTGGGATTACTATCGTCTTGGTTTATCATTATCTTATTGAAAAAGAGACAGGTGCAAAATTATCCAAG
Organism: Bacteriovorax sp.; assembly: GCA_030654205.1. GTDB lineage: Bacteria > Bdellovibrionota > Bacteriovoracia > Bacteriovoracales > Bacteriovoracaceae > Bacteriovorax. The sequence continues at coordinate 8,149 of JAURXW010000273.1, read as the reverse complement.
CGCTACAGAAATTCAATTTATGAGGCACAATCAAAAATATTTTTAAATGCCACACAATATTTAATTTCAGGTAATAAAGATCTAGCGATTAAGGAATTTTTAAGTGCTGTAGACATCAATCGTGAAACGATTGAAACTTATTTTGCGTTAGGTGGACTTTTTCGCAGCAACGGTGAAATAGAAAAAGCCATTAGTATCCACCGATCATTAATTGCCCGCGAAAATATCTCTGAAGCCCATCGTTTGCGAGCACTAAAAGAATTGGCAGTTGATTTTGATAAAGGCGGATTTGTTGACAAGGCAATTGAAACCTACAAAGACGTTCTAAAAATTAATCGTGATCAATTTGAAGTTATCGCTGCACTTTGCAGAATTTATGAAGATACCGAGGATTGGGATCAAGCCTATAATTACCGTATAATGCTCTCTAAAGTTGGACATCAAAATCAAGCCGAAACGATTTCACATATTTTAGTTCAAAAGGCGAAACAATATTTTGAACGTGGCGATTATAAAAAATGTGAAGAAGATCTAGAAGATGCGTTTAGATTCGCACCATCTGTTTCAGCCAAAATTTTGCGTTTAAAGCTTTATTTAGTCAGCGGCGATTTAGAGCAGGCAAAATTTCTATTGGTCGAAATTTTAAAAGAACATCCAATGTATGCTTCTTTTATATTTGTCTCAATGGGGGAAGATTTTAAATCTAACAACGAAGACTTGAAAAAAACTTATCATACTCGCTTGGAACTTTTAAGAAAATATTTTTTAGAAATGAACGATAAGGACCTGATTAATTCAGCATCTGTGGTTCTTTCGAAGGTTCGTCTTTTAAAAGAAGCTGGAATGATGGAGAGTGCTTTTGACCTTTTAAAAGAATGGTTGGATCAAAATAAAAACTCATCCGAAGTAATGAAAGTTGAATACATTAAATTATTGATTGAGCTTCAGAAAAAAGACGAAGCCCTTATTCAAACCAAGGGACTATTAGAAAATCTTCATCAAACGCTGGCAAAACATTATTGTCGTCAGTGTGGTTATAATTCTGACAATATTTTCTGGCGTTGTCCTCAATGTCATGAATGGGAAACTATTCAATTTAGATGGAAGGTTTAATGGAAAAAAAGATTTCATTTTTTGTCGTAATATTTTTTATTGTAAATACTTCGCTTGTAATGGGAGCAGAAGTTACATCTAATGAGATGAAAAAAACAATGATTGGTATTAAGTATTTTAGTGAAATGATGGGTAATGTTCATCAAAATCCTTCCCGTTATTCTCAAGTTCTTACAACGATCAGTTGTAATCATCCATTAAAGATAATGAAAGAGACTTCTAAAGATGGAAAAGATTTTGTTCTATTTGGAGAAGATAAATGGAATCTTGTAAATGTAGGGCCTTATACAGGCTATGTTATGTCGGATTATTTAACAGATAAAAAAAATGTTTGTTTTGAAGAGGATTATTCAAAGTTTTTTGATGGATTAAATCTAGATATTAATGACCTATATTACTGGGCAAGGCTTTACGATCAGTATGTACAGGGAAAATCGAAGGTTCGTCATGAATAAAAAAATACGGGGCTGCTTATTAAGTCTATTCATTTTATCTTCGAGTCTATTGGCCGCCAATGAGGTAGAAGTAAAATCGGAAAATAAACCTGAAAGCAAAGAAAATATTAAAGATGATATCAAAGAAGAATCTAAAGATTTATTAGACTTCTCCTCCATCAAAGATATCATTAAAAAAGATGGTCTCGAAGGCGAACTCAAAAAAAAGCAAGATGAAAAAAGAAAATATCTAGATGTAAAAAAACTAAAAGATATGAAGCGCTTCAATGTCCCAAATCAGGATATTTTTTGGAGTTTCTTTTCGGAGCTTTGGTTAGTTAAAAATGCAACGATGCTCAAGTGGGATGTTCATAAGCCAGACTTTGAACTCGAAAAAGCCTTTACCACGTATTTAGAAAGCCAAGGTCACTATGAAAAGAAAATAAAAATTCTTTTAGTCGATACAACAGAAATTGCTCACGCGGCGCTGCCTTCAAATCAAGATGAGTTTATATTTATTCTCTCTTTGCCTTTTATACGAACGCTCGATTTATCCAAAGTGGAAATTTCTTTAATCTTATTTGAAGATTTTATCCGTGTTAAAAAAGGTTATTTTAAAAATTACATTTTAGACAAGGAATTAGAGAATTTTTTAGGTTCCAATTTCACAGGGAAACCTTTTGATAAAAAAATGATTGATACTCATTTAAAAAAATATAATCAAGTTTTGTTTGAAAAAGGTTTTAGCTTTCAAGAGCAATTTGAAACCACTAAAGAATTGGATATACTTTTAAAAAGTGATCTGAAAATGTGGAACACTTATTTAACATTATTAGAAAAAATCGATGCGCTTACTAAAAACAATGCTCTTTATAAGAAATACGGCCAAATTTATCCTTCACCTGAATTGCAACTTAGTTGGTTGAAGCCAAAAGGCCCAATACTATAATGGAGCTGAAAAAGAAAATTGACGAAATAAGTGATTTTTTTGATTCTGCCTTGGGCTCTCAAATTAAGTATTATGCGCTATTTAGTTTTGTTCTATGGAGTGTTCACCTTATTTTAATTTCGCTTATTTCTTATTTCCATTTACTACTTAACCATAATATCCAAACCATAGGCGATTGGATTGGGGATAGAGGTTGGGCGCTAATTATTATTTCGAAAGTGCTGATTTTTTATTTTGCACTTCAGTTTATTCGTTTAAAAAATAAAAAAATAAATCTTGTTCGTAGTTATTTCAGCAATAGTGTTCAGATGCCAAGAAAAGAGGTTATAGTTGCGCTGCTATTTCTCCTTATAGGTCTTATGGGCCTAGGCAGTATAACTTTAAATCGGACTTTAATTTTTGAATTCGATCGAATAATTCTTTCAATTGTTGGTACTTTTATTTTATTCAGTGTTGATTATGCATTATTAATAGTTTTGGAAATCTTTTTCCCACTTGAGTCTGAGGTCGATAAAAAAAGAAAGCTTTTTATATTTCCAATGCTTTTTTATTACTTCACCTATGCAACTTTTATTTACGAGCAAATCGTGAGTATTAAACTTTATGCATTTTTTTTCCTCTTGCTCTACTCCGGAGAGTGGAGAAGACGTAATTGGACTTTGCCTGTTTTATTTTTGTTATTATTTTTAATTCCATCTTATTCTTTTTTTGGGCTTGATCCTGTCTGGGGCGCTAGTTACACCTTTTTGAAAATGGAAAAAGTAATTTCTAGTTTTTCCATTTTTGTTTTAATCACTTTTGCGGTCTTTTATCTTGAAAGAGTTCAAAAGAAGAAACCCGAGTATATTTATCGGGATTAATTAAACCTTCGAATTCTCTTAAAAATCTGTGAAAGATTGTCTATGATGTTAGGAAGTAAAAAATACTTTATGAACTTGAATATCATAGCAGGAGAATTCTGTGCATTCAGCAAATTTGGACATTTTTAAAATCATTTTACAGTCCGGTCTCGTCGTTAAGTTTGTACTAGGTCTACTTGTTACAGCCTCTGTTTTTTCTTGGGCTATTATTTTAAAAAAACGAAAGCTTTTTAAAGAAGTTGAAGTTAACAATACAAAATTTTATGAGATTTACCAATCGTCTGAAAATTTAAAAGATATTTTACTGAAAAGTGAAATGCTTCCTTTTTCACCCTATAAAGCTCTTTTTACTAATGGTTATTCTGAATTAGTTAAAATTCGAGAAGCTTATTCAAGTCAGCACAAGAGTGGCTTGGCCTTTCATTTTCAAAACTTTGGAATGGGTATACTTGAACGTGGTTTGAAGAAAGGTGTTAATGAAACCAACGCCGAATTAGGCGGGTTGCTTTCAACTTTAGCTTCTATAGGTTCAGTTGCTCCATTTATTGGATTATTTGGAACTGTTTGGGGAATCATTGATGCATTTTCCGGATTAGCTAGCGGTGGTGGATCTTTAGATGCGGTGGCCCCTGGTATTGCAGAAGCACTTGTTGCAACTGCCGTGGGATTAGCTGCTGCCATACCGGCCGTTTGGTTTTATAATTTATTTAATAATCAAAATGACAAAGTAAATTCTGATATGGAATCTTTTGGCCAAGACTTTTTGAATGTTGTTGAACGTTCAATTGTTGAATAAGCGGAGGGGATCATGGCCTTTAGTACAGGTAAAAAGAAAGGAGCTATTTCCGATATCAACGTAACACCGTTGGTAGACGTTATGCTTGTGTTGCTTATTATTTTTATGGTAACTGCGCCACTCATGTTAAATGGAATTAAGTTGGATTTGCCTAAAACAAAGGAAGTAAATCCTATTAATCTTAATGCAACTCAGGTGATTCTTTCATTTAGTAAAAGTGAAGATTATTTTATTGGAAAAGATAAAATGCTGGCCAATGAAATAATACCTGAGATTAAAAAGCAGTTTAAAAGTAACAAAACAGAAACCTTATTTTTACGCGCCGATTTTAATCTTCCTTACGGAAAGGTTGCTCGCTTAATGTCTTTTTTAAAGCGTGGTGGGATTAATCAAATTTCTCTCGTAACAATAACTGAAGATAAGAATTAGTGACGATTTAAATGAAAGAATATTTTGAAAACACATTCTCGGGATTTAAGCTTTCATTTTATTTGCGGCGATCCGGTTATATTCATATTGCTTTAGTCGCTCTGACTTTAATTGGTGGCAAGGTCGCTATTCTAGAGAGTGCTAAATTACGCGAAAAGAATATGGAATTAGTTCAAGCATCTGTTCGTGTTGATATGGTCGCGATGCCCAAATATACGTTAAATGAATTAAAAAATCTTTCAAGCGGTGTGGAAGAAGCTAAAAAGGAAGAAGTAACTCCAGCACCTGAAGCTGCGAAAGTTGAAGTGAAAGAGCCTCCTAAGGAAATCCTTAAAGACGCTCCAAAAGAAGAAGCCAAAGTTGAAGATAAAAGTCCAACCTTCGAAGAAGTGAACAAGTTAAAGCGTCAAAATTTTTTGAGTAAATTAAAACAAATTGGAAATAAAAAAATAACAAGTGAAGGCAACCAAAAAGCTGATAAAGGATTGTATGGCGAAAAATCAACTAATCTAAAAAATTTAGTTATGGCCGGGAATAAGTTAAATAAAGGTGTTCAGATGTACGGAGATGGAAATTCAGGTGATATGACAGCTTATCAAGCTTATGTTGCAAGGCTTCCTGATCTAGTTCGTCCTCATTTTAAATTACCAAGTTTTTTGAAAGATAAGAAGTTGAACTGCAGAGTGCGCGTCTGGGTTTTATTAAATGGTGAAGTTAGTCGTATCGAAGTTTATCAATCTAGTGGCGATAGTGAATATGATCAAAGAGCTGTTGAGGCAGTAAGAACCTCCTCACCATTTCCAAAATTAGCTGAAGAATTTGGAAAACGTGGCCAAAATGGCGACATAGTTTTAGGATTTCCTTTATGAAAAAAATATTTTGTAATCTTTTCGTTTTATTCCTTATGAGTTTTATGGCCCATGCTCAAGATGACAACTTAACTGTGGTTGCAGTTGGGGAAGCGACTTTAGAAAAAGATAAAATGGTTATTCAGGATCCATATATTCAGGGATCTTTGTCGGCGGCTCAAAAAGCAGCTGCGATGGACCTCGTAAAACTACTGCGAAATAATTTTAGTTTTTATCAAAAGAAATTTTTTTTAATTGAGTCTGCACCCAATAATACAACTTATCGTCCACCCACCAATTATGACTATTGGGGCGCTAAAAATGTTCGTTATTTAGGAACGGTAAGTGTTGAAAAAAGTGGAGACAGTTTAAAACTTAACGTTATTTTTGAAGATATTAAAAATCACAAACAAATTTTTGGTGCCACACCTACTACTAATATTTCAAATCTTCGAAAGAGCGGTCATGAGATCGCCAATAATGTGTACAAGCAAATTGTAGGTAAAGATTCAATTTTTAAGTCTAAAATTGTTTTTATTTCAGATCGAAACTCTAAGGGTAGTAAAACGGTTAAAGAAGTTTACATGATGGACTTTGATGGTAAGAACGTAACTCAAATCACTTCGCATGGAGGAATTGCAATTTCTCCCTCAATGTCGGCTGACGGGCACTATTTGGTTTACTCATTAATTTTAAATTCGAATGGAAAGCGAAATAATAATTTGTATCTAATGGATCTAAGAACTAAAGAATCCCACGTCATCTCATCTAAAGATGGAATAAACTCTGGGGCCATATTTCTTCCAGGGGGAAAAAGCATCGCTTTAACTCTTACGATTTCCGGAAATGCTGAAATTTATGAAATGAACTTAGAGGGAAAAAATCTAAGAAAAATTACAAATCATTTTGCTTCAGATGTAGACCCTTCGATAACTTCAGATGGTAAGCTAATGGCATTTTTATCGGACCGTCCAGGTAAGGCGATGATTTATACTATGGACCCAACTGGCGAAGAAAAAAATGTAAAACGCATAAGCTTCGTTGGTCAATTCAATGCAACACCTCGATTTACTCCAGATGGAAAAGAGATTGTTTTTTCCTCATGGCTAGATAATTGTTTTGATCTTTTTAGAATAGGCTCTGATGGTTCAGGCCTTTCACGATTAACCAAGGATTTCGGCTCTAATGAGGATCCTAGCTACTCTAACGACGGAGAATTTATCGCCTTTACTAGCCAGCGGGTTATCTCAAGAATTAAGGCCGATCAAAATATCTACATAATGGACCGTGATGGGGCGATATTAGGGGCAATAACCCAAGGTTTTGGAAACTGTATAAGTCCTAGATGGTATAACTTCTAGAAATTACGAAGAATGCGACTTTTTTTTATGCACCCGAGCATTTTAGTCTTGTAAAATGTTCAGACGCACTGTATTATTTACTGAGTAACGCATCGCACTTTACTCATTAAAACCGTACAGGAGTTATACAATGAAAACATCAGCGACTAACCAAAAAGCAGACTTAGCAACTCTTTCTTCAGTTCTTTTTTTAAGTCTAGATGAAACTCATTTCTTTAATTCAATTAACAAATATTTCACAACTAATATGAACTGCGACAAGGTTTTAGTTTTTAAACTTTTAGAAAATGGTCAATCACAATTAATGTCAGAAAATGGAGAGAGCGCTCTTAGTGAGCTAGTTCTTGATAAAGGCATCGGTGCTGTCGGATATATTGCACGCACGAAAAAAGGTTATTTTTCAAATACAGTAGAAAGAGATCCCGTTTTTACTCGTGAAGCATTACTGGGAGTGAAGGCCGAACTTTGTCTTCCAATTTCTGTTGACGGTGTTGTGATAGGTTCAATTCACTGTCAAATGAATGATTCATCAAGAGAATTTACTCGTGAAGATATGACTTTAGGTGTGTCGATTATTAATTCAATTTCAGGTCCTATTAAAAATATGAAGATGTACTTAGCATCGAAGCATTTAAATGAAACACTTTTAAGAACGATCGAATTAAAAGAAAAAGAACTTCAAGAATCTCGTTCGGGATTAAAGCTCCAAGATACTTTTAAGATTTTAGAAAAAGAAATCATTGGTAGATCAGCGGCCATGAAAGAGCTTTTAGCTCTAGTAGATAAAATATGTGACAAAGATATTTCAGCTTTTATTGTAGGAGAAGCTGCAACTGGTAAAGAAATGATTGCTCGTAGAATTCATTGCAGAAGCCATAGACGTGACCGAGCTTTTATTGCAATCGATTGTTCAACAATGACTGAAAAACAACTTGACGTTGAAATCTTTGGTGATGAAAACAAAATGGGAATGTTAGAGCTAGCTAATTTTGGAACACTTTTTATTAATTCAACTGAGGCAATGCCTTTAAATATTCAAAATAAACTGATGCAATTTGTGACTAGCAAAATGGGAATCAAGGCCGGTAGTCATTCATTCTTTAAGTCGGATGTAAGAATTATTTCTGCTTCAACTAAGGATCTGATGGATTTAGTAAGAGTAAATACTTTTAGAGAAGATTTATATTTTGCACTAAGCTCGGTTGTTTTAAAAGCACCAGCACTTAGAGAAAGAAAAGAAGATATTGAAATACTTGCAAATTTTTTCTTGAATCAAAATAAAGCTCCTAATTTACAAAAATCGTTTTCACCTGGAGCGATTAAGGCACTTGCCGAATACTCATGGTGTGGAAATGTTAG
>JAURXW010000251.1 GCA_030654205.1 Bacteriovorax sp. | reverse complement strand
ATTTTGCAGTGGAAAGTTAGAAGGATAATTACTAGCTCCTTTAGTTTCACAAATACTTGGAGTACTGATTAATTTAGCTGCGCAATTTGCCATGTCCGCATTTGAGAGATTTTCATTTTTCCCTAAAAGATTTTGGCATTTATAACTTAATTTATAAGTGGGGGCTTCTCCATTTATAACCTTGCTCCAAACATCATTCTTTAAATAATTTTCACAGAATTTTTTAGAACTATTGATATTGTTACACAAATTATCAAGATAGATTTTTTTGTTTGTCGGTATTTTTTCTTTATACAGATCAGCCAATTTTGGATCTTTAGATTTTCTAAGTATCTGCTGAATTTGGCAAAGATAGGGAGTAAACGAATTATCAAGCCATTCTTTGTGGATTGTTTCACATTCAGCTGAATTTTTTGGAACAGAAAACTTAATTCCTTCAATTGTTTTTTGAAAATTATCTTGGCTGAAGAGAACTGAAAACTCTCGGTTATTTAAACACTTAGATTTATAAATTTGTTCAAAGTAATCATTTTTAGGAATGGCCACACTTTCTAGTTTTTTATCTTTGCTATAGAAGGTGAGAAGAACGCTGTTGATATCTCCTTCAGCTGTTTTCAATAAATTACTTTCAAGAACAGATAAAAACTTACACTCATCTTTTTGCGCAAGTTTTAAATATTTTTCATCAGAATGAAAAATAATGGATCTAATAAATTGGGAATCAAACTTGGTATCTTTTAGATCGCCGATAGTGGAAAGAACTTGGAGGTTTGATTGAAGTTTGTTTTTATTTTGTTGATACTGTTTGCGATGAACATCTAATAATCGCTCGAGACTTTCGACAATGCCGGGAGAGTCTTCAGCAAATGCCTTGGTAGTAAAACTACCAAGGCATATAGCGATAAGAACAAATCCAATGAATTTATAAAACTGATTTAGCAAGAATAGAGGCGATGTCTTCAACTTCAAGATTTTCTGTTTCCTTAACTCCGGCCTTAGACGAATTAAAGTTAATCATACAATAAGAACATGCAGTGGCCAGTTTGTTAACTTCTTTCTCACCGATATCTCTCAAGCGGTTATTGGCGACATGTTCCCCTTCCGGAAGCTCATACCACATATTACCGCCACCCATTCCGCAGCAAAGTGCTTTATCTTTACTTCGGACCATTTCTTTTATTTTGATACCTTGAATAGAATTTAAAATGGCACGAGGTGCATTGTACTGGCCATGGTGACGGCCTAAGTAGCATGGGTCGTGAAATGTTAGAGATTCGTCAATCCTTTTAGTCGGAACAAGTTTTCCTTTATCAATTAAGTCAGCAAGTAGTTCAGTATGATGAAGTGTTTCAAAAATTCCATCTTCAAACTTTGCGTACTCTTTTCCAATAGTGTGGAGGCAGTGTGGACAATGAGTAACAACTTTTCCAAAATCATATTGATTCATGTTGGCAATATTTTCTATCGCAATTTCATAAAATGAATATTCATCACCAAAGCGTCTTACAGGATCTCCATTACATTTTTCAGTTTTTCCCATAACAGCAAAACTAACTCCGGCTTTTTTCATTAAGGCAATTGTATCTTTTACAACTTTTTGATTTGAACCATCGTATGAACCAGCACATCCAACATAATAAAGATAATCAACTTTTTTTCCAGCTTCTATAACAGGAATATCAAGTCCATCGGCCCATTTAAAGCGATCATGTTGGGCTATTCCCCATGGATTTCCTTGATTTTTAATTTTATTAATTGCATCTGCAGCAGCTGGGGGAATGTCACCAAGAGTAAGCGCTTTATAGCGTTTGGCTTCCATAATAAGATTAACATGTTCAATATTGGCAGGACATTCTTCCATGCATGCACCACATGTAGTACAAGCATCCAGTTCATTTGAAGAAAACAACGGCGTTTCCCCCCAAATCTCAGCGTCTTTTTCTTTTTTAGCGGCTGTTGCAAAAGCAAAGTCTCGAGTTTTTGTAATAATTAATTTAGGGTCGAGTGCTTTACCTGCTAAATTAGCTGGGCAAACTTGAGTACAACGTCCACATTCCACGCAAGATAATAAATCGAGATTATGTTTCATTGTAAGTTCGGAAAGCTTTCCAAGGCCAAATGTTTCTGCACTTTCATTTTCAAAATTCATGGGCTCTAAGACAGCACCACGACGGGCAGGAGTTACAAGGGCTGCAAATGGTAAAGTAAAAACATGGGAAAACTTAGAATAACCAAAGCTAGCAATGAAGACCATAGTGTTAACCATATGGACAAACCATAAAGTTCTATAGACATATGCAAGTCCACTATCATGTAAACCAAATTTTGATAAAACGACAGCAACGTACCAGCCAACGGGTGACCAGTGGGATTCATTAATTGGAAAATTATTTCCTACGATTCGAAGACCCTCAATTAAATATCCAAGTACAACCAAGCCAATAAGCATAGAGTACATAAAAAGTTCTTGCTTAGGTTTTGTGGCCGAAAGATATGCTGGGCGAGTAATATAGCGACGCTTGTAAGCAAGTGCCAAACCTACCAAAACCATTATCCCTGCAATGTCAGATAAAAAAGACAAGACAATATAAGTAGTTCCTTGAAACGGCTTAAGTGGAGTATCAGCATGTATGGCAACAACGTCAGTTGTGATCCATAAAATAAGAAATCCATAAAAAATTAAACCGTGAAAAATAGCTACATTTTTGAAACGTGGAACTTTTCCCGTAAAAAAAATAGTATGCAGGAATTTTAAAATATTAGGCTCTTTGGGAATAAGTTTCCCCAAACCTTTTATTCCTTCCCCCTTCGTAATGAAAAGAATTTTTCCATAAACGCCATAAAGCATAATGCCAGAGCTAATGAAAAAAAGCAGATACATTAGTGTTTTAAAGATATGCGGAATATTCCACATAATTTCTCTTGTGGCGAGTGTAGCAACATCTCCCATACGATCTCCTGTAGGTAACTGCCTTTTAAGGTCGAGTGTTTTGATCAGATATAATTTAATTTTCTCAATATAAGGATAGTGGAGATTATCAAAGATTTAAATGAGAAATTTAGTTATTTGATGCATAATTAAAAAAGTATACTCACTTATGTTAGAGACATCGAATGATTAAGCGACTGATAATTTTTTATATAACAATGACTATTTTAAGTTGTGCTAGAGTACAAACTCTCAATCTGGAAAGACATGACTATGCCGAGAGACCTAAGCATATTGTTTGGCTCCAA